>CAZKJO010000024.1:0-13725 GCA_964553105.1 uncultured Weeksellaceae bacterium
GCCAAATAGGCAAAACAAGCAACTCCCACAAAATAGCTATAATTAATATTGATGTAATCGGCCACAAAGCCTTGTGCGAGTGGAATAAACGCCCCACCCATAATCATCATAATCAATAAACTACTTCCTGTGTTGGTATGTTTACCCAAACCTGCAATAGCAATGGTGAAAATACATGGCCATAATGTACTACAGAATAAACCTACGCTTGTAAATGCATACACACTCACCATACCTTCGCTAAAGATTCCTATTAATAAGGATAGAATCCCCATCAACGAGAAAATAAGTAGCATTCGTATTGGATTTCCTTTACTGGCCATATCTGCTAAGATGAGTACAACGATTAAAGCAGCGTATAAATAGAAAGGTGATAAATCATGATTCATGATAGCATTTACAGCTAAGAAAACTCCAAAAGCTAAATATGGCGCAAGGAATTTTAAGAATTGAAGTATATTTTTCTTTGGATTAAAGGCCTCAATCGCTCCAGACCAACGCCCAATCATTAAACTCGCCCAATACAAGGATATATAAGGCGCAATATCTTTGGTTTCGAAACCAAGCACTTTTTCCATATATTCAGGCAAGTTACTCGCCGTTGAAACCTCAACACCAACATATACGAAAATGGCAATCATTCCTAATACCAACTGTGGATAGTTGAGTGCTGATGATCTAAGCTTTCCATCCTTGGTTTCATTATCTTCTTCAATTTCTTCGGTGGTGTCTTGGTCAGGTAATTTGGTGAATTTTAGTATGATGGCAACCAATAAAAACGCAGCTCCTAAAAATAGATAAGGTATTTTTACACTTTCAATGCTTGCTTCTGTGTTGTCAGAAAGCACGCTCCCGAAAATGGCGAAACTAACAATCAACGGACCGATAGTTGTTCCAAAATTATTAATTCCTCCGGCTAGCGTAAGTCGTTGAGAACCTGTTTTTCTGGGTCCCATTAAGATGGCTAAAGGATTAGCGACAGTTTGTTGTAATGAGAAGCCTAAACCAACTATAAATAATCCTGATAACATTAACTCAAACGAACGGTTATTGGCCGCTGGTATAAATAATAAAGTTCCCAAGGCAGATACGACTAATCCGATGATTAAAGCGTTTTTATAGCCTAATGAATTTATGATGTCTCTACCTCTCAATTTAGATAATCCCATATAGCCTAAAGAACCAACGGTGTAGGCAATATAGAAAGCAAATGCCACCAATTGCCCTTGGGTGTTGCTAAGGTCGAATTCCTTTCTGAAAACTGGAATTAAAATATCATTACTTGCTGCAACGAATCCCCAAAAAAAGAATACCGAAACTAATGGAAAAAACTGTCCCCAAATGGTTGAGTTATTGCTTGGGTTCGCTGAAACTGTACTAGTCGCCATAAAGTTGATTTTATTTAGAAAAATTAAATGTACAATTTAATTTTAAAAACAATGAATAGAAGTTATAGGTTGACTGACTTTTAGGTTAAATACAAGCCATTCAATCGATGAAATGAAGAGAATATTATCTGATAGGTTAATCCTCTAAGTCCTCAATGAATTCTTGTACCTTATCTAAAGGTGTTGCCCAGGAGGTAACCAGGCGAATTACATCATGTGTTTCGTCGTAAGTTTGCCAAATATGAAATTCGTATTTCTCTTGTAATTTTTGAATCAATTCTTTAGGTAAAATCGGAAAGACTTGATTGGATTCTGTGGGTGCTAAAAATTCAAAGCCTTTGTCTTCAATCGCCTTGGATAAAACTTCTGCTTGACGATTGGCGTATTTACCTAATTCAAAGAATAAATCATCGGTAAACAATTCTAAGAACTGAATGCCCAACAATCTACCTTTAGCCAATAAAGCACCTTTTTGTTTTAAAGCAAACCGAAAGTTATTTTGAAGTTCTTTATTGCAAATTACAATGGCCTCGCCTAATAAAGCTCCGTTTTTGGTTCCTCCGATATAGAATACGTCCATGTATTTTGCGATTAATTCAAGGTTTAAATCGTTAGAAGAGGAGGTTAGCGCTGTCCCTAATCTTGCTCCATCCATAAAGAGAAGCAGATCTTTTTCTTTGCAAAAGCGAGAAAGTTCTTTTAATTCCTGATGAGAATAAATTGTTCCTAGCTCTGTCGCATTAGAGATATAGACCATTCTTGGCAAGACCTGATGTTCATCTTTATGTGCATCTAAAGTTGGTTGGATTAAGCTTGGGCTTAATTTTCCATCTTCTGTGGGAATAGTTAATACTTTATGTCCTGTAGCTTCTATAGCGCCAGTTTCGTGAACTTCTATATGTCCAGATTCGGCGGAAATTACCGCTTCATAAGGTTTTAATAAGCTAGAAATTACCACCAAATTAGCTTGGGTTCCACCAGAAACTAGGTGAATCTCCGCGTTTGGATGATTTAGTTTTTTATGAATTAAAGCTTTTGCTTCTTTGGTGAAAACATCTTGACCATAATTGGCGTTGGCAGTTTGCTCGAAATTGGTTTCGATGAGTTTTTTGAGGATATGAGGATGACAGCCTTCGCTGTAGTCGTCTTTGAATGAATATTTCATGTGTTGATTTGAAAGCATAAAATTAATGTCAAATGATGAGGTGTGCAAACGGAGCTGCGACAAGGATTGATGTGGAAATCCTAGGCTTGTGGGCAAGCAACAAAGCACGAAATACAAGAGTGGAACGGAGTGAACTCCTTGTATGAGATGCTTTGTCTTGTCCACGGGCATAGATTGCAACGAAAGCCTGTTTTTGCTTTTTTGGTGTAGATGTAGATGAGTTTTAAATTGAAAAATGAATATAAAATAAGTGTAGAACTTGTTTGGAGCAAAGTATAAAAAGCAAAAGTCGCCCAAAAGAAAGCTAAGAATTTGAGGTATAAAAAAACGCTATGAATCTCTCACAACGTTTCTATCAAAAATATAATATTATGACAACTTCATAAGTTAGACGTGAAGTTGCAAATAAGGTTGCGTCAATTAATTGCTGGCTTGGTTAATTAAGCTAGTTAACTGAGACATTGAGCCGGGCGTAACATCTACGGTGAACTCGTCGTCGCCTGCAACGGTGATTTCAGTAGAACCGATAAGAAGTTGGTCGTTATTGTCTAACGCAACGGCTACCAAAGTACCTGTGAGTCCTACTGGTATTGCATTGGCATGCGTAACGAAACTATCGCCTTGCTTGGTGTAAATGTTGATAACGCTCGGGAAATCATCTACAATCAGGATCATCATATCTTGGTTGGCTTGGATGTCATCGTTTGGATTTATAACGGCAGAAAACTGAGTTCTTTCTCCTGGATATTGGTATAGAGCGTCTACGTTTGCCCAATTAAGTTGAAGTCCAAAGTATTGGAAGATATTGTTAGCGCCCATTCCGCTCTCGTTATTTCTCACTTGCGTCCAATTGATAACTTGTTGGCTACCGCCGCTGATGATGTTTCCTGTAAAGTAAGCAGCCTGTTCAGCATATTCGCCCATGTCTAAGACTACAGGTTGTGTTGCCGTGATTTGACTTGGTTGTACAATGTCCCAATCCCGACCTTCGGCGTCAATAATTTTCCACCAAAAGTTCCCCCCGGTTACGAGTATTTCTTGATTGCTTTCGGTTTGAACATTGCTCAAAGCCATTTTGCTAAGCGTAGGATATTCTCTTAAAACAACAAATAACTCATCGGGTAATTCATTGCTACCTAGAATGCACGAGTTAGCTGGAATATTGATTTCCACGCCAAAAGTACCTGAAATATTGCTATCCTCTAATGGATTGAAAGCAATGGTATCTGTTGGAACATTTTCGTGTTTAATGATGTCTGCTAATCGTGTGTATATCTCTGGATTATTAGCACCTCCGCCACTTCCAAAGTATGCTTCATTATCTACACAAGATAGTAGGGTGAAGAAAATAAGGGCAAGAAGTGTAAGATTTCTAAATTTCATATGGTTTAATTTTATAAGTTTCTATTTGTTTAGACGATTAGTGTTTTTATAGGTTGCGTGAAGCTAAGACCATACATTATTTATAAGTAAATCTTACTAAGATCTAAAGTAGCCTCCTTCTTCTAACGCATATTTAACTTGTTTTATTATTTCACCTTTAACGATAACCGCATCCTTCTTAAACTCGTAGGTATGTACCCAGAAATAAACTTTGAGTTTAAGTGAATTTCCAATAAGTTCATCTTCAGCAACATAATTTTCGTGTTCAGCGTCCTTTACAACATCTGGATGATTTTCTATAATCTCCGTAATTATCTTTTTCGCACTATTGACATCGTCGTCATTGGATAAGTTCAGCGTAAAAGTCCAACGGAAGAATCCATCTTCTGTATAGTTGATTACTGGATTTTTGAGCACATCACTATTGGGTATATAAACATCGCAGCCGTCAAAGGTTTTCATTTTGGTATAGCGGAACTCTAAGGATTTAATTTTCCCAAAAAGGCTTCCTACTTTTACGGTGTCATTGACATCAAAAGGTCGATTGAAAGCTAGAATAATTCCCGCTAAAAAGTTCTCTCCAATATCTCGGAACGCAAAACCAAAAATCACCGCAGAAGCTCCTAAACCTGTAATAATGAAATTGGTGATGGATTCAAGGCCGGCAGCTTTGAGTGCCCACATAATAGCAATCGTGAAAACGATTATTTTAACAGAGTTCGATAAAAAACGTGACATCAAAGGGTCTTCAGACCTTTTCGAAATTCCTTTTAAGGTAATTTGGCTTAGCTTTTTTGCTAGAATATAGCCAATTATAACAATCAGAATTCCTAGTAAAATCCCGGGTATTTGTGACAAGAAATCATGCCAAGCCTCTTGAAGCGAATCAAGGATGGTGACACTTGGTTTCTGAACATTTACATCTTGCTCTTGTATCATTTAGCAAAAATAGGTATTTTTATTTAGGCCTGCGGGATTAGAATCATTGCTGTGCGCGGCAACAGGCTGACTTCTACATATAAATCTTTTACTGGATAGCTCTCATGGTTTAATTTATCTTGGTATTTCTCGCTAGACGTAATTACTGGAATTCTAATGGTTTGAACTTGATTTGAGCTATTAAAGACTGAAATAACTTCGGTTTCGTCATCATATCTACTATAAGCAATCAAATCTTGGTGATCGTTTACTACCAAGAATTCAATTTCTCCATGAGATAATACTGGATGATTTTTTCTGATTTGGATTAATTTCTTGTAATAAGCAAATAAATCATCGTTAAAGGCTACTTTATCTCTAGGTCTTTCGAGCTTGAGTGGATGTGCAATTTCATCTTCAAACTTAATGTCTTTCCATATCAAAGGTTTGCGGCAGCTCGGATCATCCGCGCCCCACATGCCCATTTCGTCACCCGCCCAAATATGCGGTGCACCTATGTAAGTATACTGGTGGGCCAATAATAATTTTAAAGTTTGAAAAGTTTCTGCATCAGGCTTATGAATTTTATAATTCTTGTTGTCATCGGGTTTCGCTTGATATTTGTATAAATTCTTATTGAAAAGCGAGGTTAAAACCCTTGGCGAATCATGCCCAGAAACTAAATTCATCATGGCATAATTATTTTCGGGATTTAAGTTTTCTCTTTGAGATTCGAGTTGTTGAACAAATTTAGAGGCCTCGAGCTTTTTGGGTGAAGCATTAAAGAATTGACGAGCCGAACGATACCAGCGATAGTTCATTACCGCATCGAAAACGTCGCCTTCTAGAAAAGGTTTAGGATCTAAAAGTTTATCTGGATAATCTTCCCACCACACTTCTCCAATGAGATATGCCTCTGGATTAACAGATTTCACAACTTCACGATATTCTCGCCAAAAGCCGAGTGGAACTTCTGCAGCCACATCCAATCTGAAGCCATCTACACCGTCGTCTGTATTTCCATCATTATTAGGGTCGAGCCATCTTTTAGTAATATTAAAAATTAAATCTTTTGCTTGTCGACTCGCGATATTTCCTTCGAAAGCGCTAATGCCGTTTTTATGATTTTGTACTTGTGTTTCTTTTAATTCAGGTAAACTTTTCACGTTTAACCAGCCATCATAATCGAATTCGTCTTTTTCGGTTTCAGGATCATCGAATGAATTTATCCAATACCAATCTTTGTAGGCTGATTTTTCTTGATTTTTAAGAATGTCTTGCCATGCCCAAAAAGTATTTCCGGTGTGATTCCAAGAATAATCTAAAATAACTTTAATATCTCTTTTATGTAATTCTTTGATGAGTCTTAAGAACATTTTATCTGCGCCAGTCATTTTCCATGTAGATGGATCTAATGGATCTTCATTTTCTATAATTTTTAAATCTTCTTCTGGGGTTGGCCCCAAGTTGCGGTCGATATGTCGCCAATAGCGTGCATCATATTTATGTAGGGAGGGTGCATCATTCAGTGGATTAAAGTATATAGCTGTAACACCCAATTCTTCTAAATAATCTAATTTATCAAAAACGCCTTGTAGGTCGCCACCGTATCTTCTCAGTTGAGATTTTTGTCCAAAAGTTTTAAAACCATTGTGTTCTGCTTTTTGTTCCTTGGTGATGTTTTGAATGTAATCGTCATCTTTATACCAATCATGTCCCCAATCAGTAATTTTCCAGCCTTCCGGAACAAAATCAGGATAAGCACCAGCGATATCTTTTGGTGTAGGATCGTTGCTAGGGTCTCCGTTTCTGAATCTTTCAACGAAAATTTGATACCAAATAGCTTCTTTGCTCCATGCTGGAACATCCCCAATTTTGGAGGCTTTTTGTGGTAGATTTTGAGGTGTTGCGCATGCACTAAATGTTGCGATAATGAGGATTAAAATGGATTTGCAATTCATAATTCGTAATTATAATTTACTAATTTAGGTCTAAAATATTGATTTAATAAATTAATCAGAATAAAATTAAATTAGCTGAAGTGTCTATTTTATTTTAACCTTTTGTTATATTTGTAATTAATCAAATTTCTTAAGATGGCTGAATATAAATTATTGTTGCCTGCCATGGGCGAAGGTGTAATGGAAGCTACAGTTACGGACTGGCTTAAAAACGTAGGAGACACAGTAGAAGAAGATGAATCTGTTGTGGAAATTGCTACCGACAAAGTAGATAGTGATGTTCCAACACCTGTTTCTGGCGTTATTAAAGAAATTTTAGTGCAAAAAGATGAGGTAGCGAAAATTGGTGAGCCTTTAGCCATTCTAGAGGTAGAAGGTGAAGGGTCTAATGATTCTGCGCAAGCAGAAGCTTCAGCAAGTGAACAAATTGTAGAGGCAGAAGAGGTTCAAAAAGAGGTGGCTGAACTTCAAGCGCCTTTAGAAACGGCTAAATCTGAGAAAATAACTTCAGATGATGCTAATTTCTATTCTCCATTGGTGAGATCTATTGCTGAAAAAGAAGGTATTTCTCAAGCTGAATTAAGTCAAATCCAAGGAAGTGGTTTAGGTGGAAGAGTGAATAAAGACGATATTCAAAAATATTTAGAGAATCGTAAAGCAGCTCCTGCAGCTACTCCAGCAGCATCTCAGCCACAAGCAGCTACATCTGCACCGCAATCTTCACAGCCTGTTGCGAGTCAACCAGTGGTTAGTCCAGGTCAGAATCACGAAATCGTAGAAATGGATCGTATGCGTAAGCTTATTGCCAATCATATGGTACATAGTTTGCAAACTGCGCCACACGTTTCTTCTTTCGTTGAAACGGATATGACCAAGGTTTGGAATTGGAGAAATAAGCATAAAAATAGTTTCTTGAAGAGAGAAGGAGAGAAGTTGACCTTTATGCCAATTATTGTGGAAGCTATTGTTAAGGCAATTAAAGATTTTCCAATGATTAATGTATCTGTGGATGGTGATAACATTATTGTTAAGAAAGACATTAATATTGGTATCGCAACGGCTCGTCCAGATGGGAACTTGATTGTTCCAGTAATTAAAAATGCAGATCAATATAACTTGGCTGGATTGGCTAAGAAAATTAATGATTTAGCCGAAAGAGCAAGAACCAATAACTTGAAACCAGACGAAATTCAAGGTGGTACGTATACAATTTCTAATATCGGTAGTTTCGGAAATATTTTAGGAACGCCAATTATTAATCAACCACAAGTTGCTATTATGGCGATTGGTGCGATTGAGAAAAAACCTGCTGTAGTTTCTACGCCAGAAGGTGATATGATTGGAATCCGTCAGAAAATGTATTTATCACATTCTTATGACCACAGAGTTGTAGATGGTGCATTAGGAGGTATGTTTGTGAAACGTGTGTCTGATTATTTAGAGAAATTTGACGTAGACCAAGACGTTTAAGATTAATATATTTTAAGGATATAAAAGAAGCTCTTTTCAATCGAAAGGGGCTTCTGTCATTTATATGATATCTAATTAAATTCTATTCGTGCCAGAATAATAAGAAAGGTAATCTAAGGCTCAAGCCTAATTTCAGTCCATCTAAATCTACATGCTTATGTTGATTGAATTCAAAGCCATAGCCCACGCTTAAGTCAATTAAATCTACTATCGAAATGCCAACTTCGGGCGTAATGTGCCAAGGAGAAATCGAGGTTCTCAGTACCCAAAAAGCAGAATTAAAATTACTAGAATAAGGGTCGATGGCAGAATCTTTAATATTCCATAAATAGCCAACTTGAGCTTCTGGGATGGCAATAAACTTACCATTGCTCACGCCTAGATTTGCTGTTGCGCCTAAATCGATAATGTCATCATTTGGACGAACCAAATAGCTATTTAGTCCAGCTTCTAAGTAGTTGATGTTATGATAGGTATAGCCAATATTAAACAGGTAATAAGCCGTAAAATCTTGATATTCTATTTCTTGTGCTTTTGCGTTGAAACAAAAGATAAGCAAAACTATAATCCATGCTTTTTTCATGAAACGAATATAACAAAAATTGAAAGTACTTTTATTGCGTATCTTTTAAAGAAGTTAATTTTTATCTTCATTTTTCATTAGCTTGCTGATAAATGCTACCAATTCATTTTCGGTGAGTTGTGTTTTAGCATTTACAAATATTAGGTTATCAGAACCTTGCAAGGATACTACTACATTCTTTACAGTTTTTGCTTTGTTTTGAGCGCTAACATGAATCTTCATTCCATCTTGGTTGACGTTAAACCAATTCTCGAAACCATCTTTGATGAGTGCAGATTGAATATCCTTTTTTACCATGTCGTGTTTAGTATCATCTAAATCCTGTAGACTAAGCACGCGAACTGATTTTACTTTTTCTTTAAAGGCGTTGAATTCTTGATCATCGTCCAACATAAGAGATGCTAGAAACAGAGGCGCTTTAAAACTCATCGAGTTTTCTGTATTTTGATATCTATCCTAGAAGTTATTGATGTTGTATTGTGTTTTACAAGCGCTAATAGAAAATATTAAAATAAATAAAATTATTAGTTTTTTCATGGCGATTTGGTTTTGTTTTGACTAAACTATATTTAACCTAGATTAGCTCTTTGAATCTTTTTTTGATTGAATTACTATCTAAGCCAACCAAATTTTCTAGCTCATCAATTGTGCCATGCGCTATAAATTCATCTGGGTAAGCATGAATTTCAACTTGACCCTTATAATTGTTAGAATTGGCTACATCTAAAATGCTAGCCCCAAAACCACCATTTTTAATTCCATTTTCGAAAGTTAAGATATGACTGTAATTCTCGAAGATGTTTTTTAAAGCTTCTAAATCTAAAGGCTTAACAAACGGGAAGTGATACCAACTTAAACTCAGGCCTTCAATAGATTTTTGAATGTTGCTAGCGATATGTCCAGTGGATAAAATAGCTGTTTTATTTCCTTTATTTAATATTTTTGCTTTACCTAATTCTGTGTTTTGACTAGGGAAACTCAATGATTGCACCTCACCTTTTGGATAGCGAATAGCTAAAGGTGTTTGGGTATAAGCTCCCATTTCGATTAAATCTTTTAGCTCCTTCTCATCAGCCGGACAAGCTACCGACATATTAGGAATAGAATTTAAGAATGAAATATCAAATAATCCGTGGTGAGTTGCTCCATCGCTACCTACAAAACCAGCTCTATCGATTAAGAAAACTACCGGTAGATTTTGTAAAGCCACATCATGAATGACTTGATCATAAGCACGCTGCAAAAAGGTGGAGTAAATCACACAATAAGGTGTAATGCCTTGTGTTGCTAGTCCTGCCGCTAAGGTTACGGCGTGTTGTTCGGCAATACCAACATTCCAAACACGATTGGGATAAAGTTGCATTAACTCAACCATCCCACTTCCTGTGGGCATAGCTGGTGTAATAGCAGCTACTTTTTTGTTGTCTTTAAATAATTCAATAAGACTATCTCCAACAACTTTTTGATAGCTTAATTTTTCTTTTTTTGGACTGATAACTCCGGTCTTCTTATCGAATTTACCCGGAGAATGCCATAAAACTTGATCTTTCTCGGCGCTTTCATATCCTTTGCCTTTAATGGTTTTGATATGAAGTAGATTCGGTCCTTTTAAATTCTCTAATTCATCAAATGCCTTGAATAGCTCATCAAAACTATGGCCGTCGATTGCGCCAATATAATTGAAACCTAATGCCTCAAAGAAATCAACTTTATATGCAGATGAAGAATTATTAAAATGATTTTGTAATGCTCCTACGGCCGGGTCAATACCGATGTTATTATCATTAAGAATGATATTTACATTCAAATCAGTATCACCTAAATGATTTAATCCTTCGAAGGCCATACCCGATACAATCGATGCATCACCGATGACAGCCAAATGTTTTCTTTGGTCATTTTTTAGGCGATTGGCTAGAGCCATTCCTGTAATAGCTGAAATAGAAGTAGAAGAATGTCCTACTCCAAAAGCGTCATATTCACTTTCTTTTCGATCTGGAAAACCAGACATGCCATTGAGTTGTCTTAAACTTTGAAAATCTAATTTTCTTCCTGTAAATAACTTATGAGCGTATGCTTGATGGCCAACGTCCCAAATGAGCAGGTCAGTGGGTGTGTTATAATAATAATGTAAAGCAATGGTGAGTTCTATGACGCCAAGACTAGCGCCGAGATGCCCGGTTTTGGTGGAGACGATATCTAGGATAAAATCACGTGCCTCTTCTGCCAAAATAGGAAGGTCTTCACGTTTCAAATTACGTAAATCAAATGGGTTTTCTAAAAGGTTTAAATACTTATACATTGCTTATTCGCGCTAAAATTACGATATTTCGTAGCAATACAATTATCTTTGTGACTTTATTGATATGATTCAGATAGACGACACCATAATTAGTACAGACATTCTTAGGAAAGAATTTGTCTGCAATATACAAAAATGTAAAGGCATTTGCTGTGTAGAAGGAGATTCAGGTGCTCCTTTAGATGAGGAAGAATTGCCGATATTGGAAGAGATTTTTTCTGATATCAAACCATTTTTACGTCCCGAGGGAATTAAGGCGATTGAAGAACAGGGAACTTATGTGAAAGATGATGACGGCGATTGGGTAACTCCTCTGGTTGACGGTGCTGAGTGCGCATATGTTGTTTTTGATGAAAAGGGAATAACCAAATGCGGAATTGAGAAGGCACATGAAGCAGGTGCAACAGATTTTCAGAAGCCTATTTCATGTCATTTATATCCTGTTAGGGTAGATAAATACAAAGCTTTTACGGCGGTTAATTATCATAAATGGGACATTTGTTCTGACGCTTGTACACTGGGTCAAGAACTTAATGTTACAGTAGCTGAATTCTTAAAAGAACCTCTTATCAAGAAGTTCGGACAAGAATGGTATGATCAATTAATGATCGCAAAAGATGAAGTCAAAAATTTTAAATTATTTTAACGTGTTAGGAAATTCAGCATTAGCAAGACAATCTACAGAGTCTATAGAGAGGTTATATATTACGATGAGACATTTGTTTTATCGTGGTTCATTCAAAATTAGTGGAACTTCTGGTTTAGCTTTAAGGGATTTACTTTTAAAATTAAATCCAGAAATTTATGGAACCATGGCCAATCCCAACAAAGTTGAACTACAAGGTTTAATGTATGTTTTGGATCGTTTGCCAGAAGGTATAGAACAAACAGCATTTATTAACTTAACGGCTGATGAGGGCTATGATGCTTCTCATTTTGAGCCTATAATTCCTTTAAAGAGAAGAAGAAATTGTTATAGAATCGATCAAGATCAAATGAATATTGAAGTTTTGAGAGGTCGTTCGGATGTGTATGATATCTTAACGCACCTTACTTTCTTCTATAATGAAGCTGATAAAATTATGCAGCGTGCTTATGATGGAAACTTAAAAAAAATAACGCGTGTTTGGGAGAAAATCGAAGCCGTTGTTAAAGCTAAAAAACCTTTAACTTTAGAAGAGAGAGAAGTGGCGTTGATGCATCTTTCTTATATTTTAGGTAGATCTTTTGAGGAGACTTTGAATGCATATAATGCTTTTAGTTTCGATAAAAACAAAGACAGGCTATTCCACATCATTTATTGGATGGGGAAATTAAGTCAAATGGATATTACGGGACAAGTAAATAGAGAAGTAACTTTTACTTCGGCATTGCGTTCACAAATTGGTCACCACATAACAGGTGAAAAGTGGGCGAACCAAATTAAAGAACAATTACTAGCCAATAATCTACACGAAAGACCACTTCACATCATTAGTGCGAATATGCACTCGGTGCAAAATATGCTTTTTGCGCATAGAGGATTGGATAAAAAATACGATGCTGATTTAGAGTTTCAAGTTTATGAGGATTTATCTCAGAGTTTGAATAAAGATCTTAGAACAACGGTGAAAAATTACTCTGTAGATCATGGACTCATCTATATTAAAGATAAATCCGGAGCGAATACCGATGCGCAAATCATTGATTTAAAGGATTTAGATTTAAATGAAACAGCTTTTGCTAAGCATAATTTCAAGGGTGATGATGTGATTATCGTTATGGATTATGCATTTGGTGAACAAGCTTTTGAATTGATGGACGAGCTTTTAAAGCCCTATAAAATCAATCAACCTTTTAAAATGAATGTCATGAGTATTTCTATCATGGGTAAAGCGGGTATTCTAGAAGGCGTAAAGGGAGATATTATGGTTCCTAATTCCTTTGTTCACGAGGGAACTGCTGATAATTATCCTTTTGAAAACCAATTAGGCGTGGCTGATTTTGAAGGTCAAGGATTGGGTGTTTTTGAAGGAATGATGATTACAGTTTTAGGAACATCCTTACAGAACAGAAATGTATTAAAATTCTTCAAACAAACTTCTTGGAAATCGATTGGATTGGAGATGGAAGGAGCGCATTATCATAAAGCTATTCAGATCGCAAGTAAAATTAGAGGACATATTAGTTCAGATGTTCGTGTGAGTTATGCATATTATGCGTCGGATAACCCGTTAGAGACCGGTAGTACATTGGCGTCGGGAGGTTTAGGACTTACAGGAGTCAAGCCAACCTATTTAATTACTCAACGAATGATTGATAAGATTCTAACCAACTAATATGAAGTTTGCACTATTTGGATTTGGGCATATTGGGAAAGTGCATCAACAAGCGATGCAGAACTCTCAAAAGGCCGAGTTGGTAGCTGTTATAGATCAAGTAAAACCAGAAGTAGAACTTCCTCATTTTACAGATGTTGCTTCCTTAAAAACTTCAGGTTTAGAGGTAGATGTCATCGTAATTGCAACACCGAATGGTCTTCACTTTGAACATGCTAAAGCCAGTTTAGAAGCGGG
>CAZKJO010000024.1:13825-35657 GCA_964553105.1 uncultured Weeksellaceae bacterium
GATATTCGTAAATTCAATTTTAATCATCAAGATTGCACTGAGTTCCCAGACTCTGGAATGCTAACTTTTGAGTTAGGGAAAGAAGGATTTGGCCATATGAATTACACGATTTCAACTTTTGAAAAGAATTTTGAAAGCAATATCACGATTCTTGCTGAGAAAGGAACTTTACAGATTGGTGGACAGTATATGAATGAGATTAATTATCTCAATGCTACTGATTTGGAAAATCCTTTTAACGAACCTATTGGAAATAGATTTCATCAAAATGCGATTGAGGAAATTGTAGATGCGATTGAGCAAAAAAGAAAAAGCATCCTCGATGCCGAGAATGCTAGAAATGTGATTCAGTTTTTAGAAGTGGTTAGTTAGGATTGATAAATCTAAACTTCCCTAATTCAAAATATCTCTTTTTACCGTTTAAACGATAAAGCAACATATTTTTACCCTTGAATTCATTCGTACTTTCAGAAGGACGAATGATTTCTATCTTAGATTTGCCAGGCGTAGAAATGTCTTCTGGCATCATTTGACCCTGTTCTTGTTCTGTGCTTTCTCTTGTAATACTGGCCATGACAACAAATGGGTTTTCATCTTCCACAAAGGCTTTGTGCCAATTATTTTCTACATAAATAGAATCAAATTGAACTTCACCCTTGGTGGTTTGTTCTAAACTGGCTTTATAGTAAACGCCGTTTATGTTACCCTTTCCTTGCCATTTTTGTTGGGTTAAATCAATAATTTTAAAATCTTTCTTAACCGGGATTTTTGAAGTATTACACGATACCAAAAACAGAATAGCTGCTAAAATGCTTAAATATTTCATATTATATAAGGTCTAAAACGTTTTCAACATCTTTCAATAAATCCTCAATATCTTCAATCCCGATGCTCAATCGAACCAAGTCATCTGTGATTCCAATTTGAGCTCTAATGTCTGCTGGAATAGAGGCATGGGTCATCGTTGCAGGGTGATTTGCTAAAGACTCAACACCACCTAACGACTCTGCAAGCGTAATAACTTTCAAGTTTTCTAATAACTTAAACGAATCTTCTTTCTTTCCTGATTTTAAAGTAAATGAAAGCATTCCACCGAAAGTTTTCATCTGCTTCTTGGCAAGATCATGATTTGGATGACTTTCTAAGCCTGGGTAATAAACTTTATCCACTTTTGGGTGTGAAGCTAAGAACTGAGCTACCTGCATAGCGTTCTCTGCATGTCTTTGCATTCTTAAACCCAAAGTTTTAATTCCTCTTAAAACTAAAAAAGAATCTTGTGGCCCTAAAATTCCTCCTCCAGCAAAAATCTGAAAGTGAACCTTTTCCGCTAATTCTTCGTTTTTGACAATTAAAGCACCAGCAACTAAATCTGAATGTCCACCTAAATATTTCGTAGCCGAGTGCATTACAATATCAGCACCCATATCTAGTGGTGTTTGGTTATAAGGAGAAGCAAAGGTATTGTCAACCGCTACCAAAATATCTTTTCCTTTGGCTAAACTTGTCACGCCTTCGATGTCGATTATCTTTAATAAAGGATTGGTAGGTGTTTCTAGCCAGATTAATTTAGTTTTATCTGTAATATGTGCTGCGAAATCTTCTTTATGAGAACCAGCTACAAATTTGAATTTGATGCCATATTTCTCATATATCTTGGTAAACATCCTATACGTTCCGCCGTATAAATCGTCACCTGCAATTACTTCATCTCCTGGGTTTAATAATTTTAAAACAGCATCAATAGCCGCTAATCCACTACCGAAGGCAAATCCCGCAACACCATTTTCAATGCTGGCTAAAGCATTTTCTAAAGCCGTACGTGTAGGGTTTGCACCACGCGAATATTCATATCCTTTGAACTGACCAGGGCTTGATTGTGCGTAAGTAGAAGTTTGAAAAATAGGAGGCATAACCGCACCTGTAGAAGGTTCTGGTTGCTGATTTCCGTGTATGGTTTTGGTATTAAATTTCATATGTTTTAAATTGTATTCAAAATTAAAGATATCTTTATAGGATGAAAAAAATATATTATTTATCGACTTGTTCTACTTGTAAGAAAATTATGGATTCTCTCAATCTTGATGGCTTTGAATTACAAGACATTAAGTCTGAACCGATAACTAAGCTACAGCTAAAGGAAATGAAAGAACTAAGCGGAAGCTACGAAGCGCTTTTTTCTCGAAGAGCAAAACTTTACCAAGAAAAAGGATTAAAAAATGTTGATCTTCAAGAAAAAGACTTCGAACAATATATTTTAGAGCATTATACTTTCTTAAAACGTCCTGTAGTTATTTCTAATAATGAAATATTTATAGGAAGTAGTCCTAAGACAAAAGCAGCGCTTCAAGAAAAATTCGGCAAATAATTAGTCTCTAATTCCAGAAGCTACTGCAAACTCTTCTGCAAATAATCTCATCTTTTGAGCTACATCTTTCTCAGATGTGGCCCTTTCGTAGGTGCTCGCCATAGAAGCAAGCATCTGGTGGAAAAATATTTTCATATCATCCATCGGCATTTCTTTGGTCCACAAATCAATGCGCAAAGCTTCTTTGTTTTCTAAATCCCAAACCGATAAAATGGCTGCTTTGGTTTCTTGTCTTTCAACGCCACCATCTTTTGCACTCCAATGCAAACTTTCTGGTACGTTGTTCTCGTCTAAACCAACTTCTATTATAATTTCTGATTTCTTCATTTTAATTATAGTTTAATCTACAGGCTTGTAACCTGATTCTTTAAATATTTTTAATAAATCTTGATCTGTTAAGAACGTTTGTAAATCAACATCCTTGTTCTTATCTAAATAAGCTCTACAAATTTGCCAGCCCATCCATGCACCAATTTTTCCTGGTGATTTGGTGTCGTTATCTGAAAAGAATTTAGAAAAAGGTGCAGGATCTAAGAACCTTTCATTTAATTTTTTATCATCATTAAAGAAAATCTGCTCTTCGGTAAAATATAAATACACTTGCGCTTCGTTGTCATAAGACCAAGCAATTTCTTCTTCTGTATATCCAATTTTAGCAGCATCTGAAGTGTTTGGCAATAAGGCATCTTGAATGATTAAAACCTTTCCTTCGTAAATCATTTTTTCAATGAAATTCCTTTTTCTAATGTCATAAGGAACCATTTGTCTTGCGATACTTTCCACCACTTTTGGTTTAAAGTTGTTTGGATTCATTTGAACTCTGAAATAATCCTGAATTCTCATGGCTTCATAAGATGAGTTGTCTTCTCCTAAAAACCAATCCAACCCAATCACCATATCCTTAGATTTAGGAAAATAAGCAACTGGATATTCATAAGGCAGTTCCCCAGTAAATGTATAAACATTGGGAACTTCAAAATTAGGATAGAAGAATTTTAGTCTTTTAAAAATATCAGCCAATGAATCTTTAATAGCTTGTGGATTGTTATAAGTTTTTAATACATCTTGGTGTAATGCATTGCTAAGCGAATCTTGGCGACGCGCATTTAAAAGAGAGTCCGTTGCAGCTTCAAAAAAGTCTGGAAATTTAGCTTTTAAGTCCTCATTAGAAACCGAAGCATCATAATAAGTGCTTGAAATATCCACTAAATTTATTTCTTCAATTTCGGGAGTAGTTTCGATTTCCCAACGATAGGAATCTTTATCTCCACAACTCAACAATAGGAAAACGCTCAATAAGCTTAATACTTTGATTACATTCATTACCTTTACATTTCTCAAAAAGTCAAAATTAAAGATAATAATGCAGACAAAAGCAGTAATTGACTATATTGTTAAATGGTTAGATGATTATTTGACAAACTCAAGACAAAATGGCTATGTAATCGGGATTTCTGGAGGCGTAGATTCAGCAGTAACTTCTACATTAGCAGCCATGACCGGAAAGCCATTAATGGTAATCGAAATGCCGATTCATCAAGATCCTAATCAGGTTTCGAGAGGTAAAGAACATATCGCTTGGTTAAAGGATAATTTCTCTAATGTAACCAGTTCAGTTGTGGATTTAACTACCACATTTGATTCTTTTGTAGAAGCGATAGACCTAGATAAATCAGACAGCGAGTGGGAACTTTCACTTGCCAATTCTAGATCGAGATTGCGTATGACGACTTTATATTATTTCGCAGGTTTACATCGTTATTTAGTTTTAGGTACAGGGAATAAAATTGAAGATTTCGGTGTAGGATTCTTTACTAAATATGGTGATGGAGGAGTAGATGTTTCTCCTATTGCAGATTTATTAAAGAGTGAAGTATTTTTGCTGGCCAAAGAACTCAATATTGTTGATTCTATTCAAAAAGCTCAACCCACCGATGGACTTTGGGCTGATAATAGATCCGACGAAGATCAGATGGGAGCAACTTATGATGAGTTAGAGTGGGCTATGAAAGTTGATGAGAATAAAACTCCTAATGATTTTGAAGGAAGAGAAAAAGAAGTTTTGACTATATATAGAAGACTGAATCGTGCTGCACAACACAAATTAAATCCGATTCCAGTTGCTTATATTCCCGAAGAATTAAAAGTATGATATGCGTAGAAAAAGACCGCCATTAATTATAGAAAATATAAAATTAACCACAGCTGGTGCTAAAGGAGCAGCTATTGGTAAAACCGAAGAGGGAAAAACTGTCTTCGTTAGAAATGCCGTTCCAGGTGATACGGTAAACATTAGAGTAACCAAGAGAAACAAACGTTTTTTTGAAGGAATCGTTACGGAGGTTTTAGAAGAATCCCCGCATAGAATTCAACCAGAATGTCAACACTTTGGTGTTTGTGGAGGTTGTAAATGGCAAAACATGGGTTATGATACCCAGTTATTCTACAAAGAGAAAGAAGTTAAAGATAACTTAGAGCGTATTGGTAAAATTAATGTGGATCATTGCTCACCAATTATGGGGTCTAAAGAGATTTTCTTTTATAGAAATAAGCTAGAATTTTCATTTTCAAATCAACGTTGGATTACTGAAGAGGAGATGCAGGAGAATAAGGTAATCGAAGATAGAAATGCATTAGGATTTCACATTCCAGGTCGTTGGAGTAAGATTTTAGATGTTAAAAAATGTTGGTTGCAAGAAGATCCTTCTAATGCGATTCGTTTAGAAGTAAAGAAATTTGCAGATGAACATGATTATGAGTTTTTTGATCCCGTAGAACAATCAGGATTCTTAAGAACTTTAATGATTCGTACGACAACTACAGGACAAGTGATGGTGTTGATTCAGTTCTTTAAAGAAAATGAAGAGCAAAGAAATCAATTATTGGAGCACTTAAAACAAACTTTCCCGCAGATTACAAGTTTATTATACGCAATCAATCCAAAAGGAAATGATTCGGTATACGATTTAGATATCCAAACCTATGCTGGCGAGGATTTTATTATGGAAGAAATGGAAGGTCTTAATTTTAAGATCGGACCTAAGAGTTTTTACCAAACCAATCCCAAACAAGCTTACGAACTTTATAAGGTAGCGAGAGATTTTGCCAACCTATCTGGGGATGAATTGGTGTATGATTTATACACAGGAACCGGAACTATTGCTCAGTTTGTTTCTAAAAAAGCACAAAAAGTAATTGGTGTTGAGTCTGTGCAAGAAGCTATTGATGCGGCTCAGGAAAACGCTAAATTTAATAACATCGACAACTGCGAATTCCTTTGCGGTGATATGAAGGATGTATTAAATGATGATTTTGTGACGAGATATGGTCAACCAGATGTAATTATTACCGATCCTCCAAGAAATGGAATGCACCCTAAAGTGGTTGAGAACATCTTGAAAATCGCTCCAGAAAAAGTGGTTTATGTAAGTTGTAATTCAGCCACTCAGGCAAGAGATTTAAATCTGATGAAGGGTGATTATGATATAGTTAAAATTCAGCCGGTAGATATGTTCCCACAAACATATCATGTTGAGAATGTAGTGTTAATGCAACGAAAATCGTAACTTTCTCCAATGAAATATTTCATTTTCATACTATCTGTTTTAACTCTTTTAGCCTCTTGCGAAGAGGATGATATTTGCTTAGACGGAAAAACACCGCAATTGTATCTTAAGTTCCAAAACCAATCACCCGCAACAGAAGGTAGAATGGATTCTTTGATTGTTTATAGAAAAGAAGCCAATGGAAATTTTGAAATGGTTTTAGCAAAAGCTCAATTAAATGCGATTGATTCGACTAAGGTTTCCTTAAGAATTGATGAGGTGAATCAAACAGAGTTGATTTTGACAACAAGAAGAAATGAACCTGCTTTGTATGATACGTTAAGAATTAACTATGATAGAAATGTGGTTTATGGCTCTAAAGCTTGTGGTTACAAGGTAAATTACATTCAAACAGAATATAATATAACACAACAATTTTTTGTTGATAAAGAAGAATTAGATACGAATATAACCAATGAAGAAGCTCCTCATTTATTGCTTTATTATTAGTCCTTTTTGGCTATTGGCACAAGTAGATTCTACCCAAGTAAAATCCAATCAACAGGGCGTTTTAGTGGGCGTGGATTTATTTAATCCAATTGTAAGTGCATTTTCTGATAAAAAGGGATTTGAAGCTATGCTCGCCGTTCCGATCAAAAAACGTTGGAATATTGTGGCGGAGGTAGGTTACGAGCAAAATCATTTTGACAATAACAATTGGGATGTTGATGCCAAAGGTATTTATGCAAGAGCTGGTGTGAATTGGTTTGTTTCTCAGGATAATACAAATCCCAATATGGGCTATTATTTTGGAGGACGAATAGGTTTTTCTCCTTTTCAGCAGACTATCAACAAATATGTAATTCAAGGTGTGGACATGCCTAATGTAGAAGGCAGTTTGCCACAGCATAATGCTTCGGCGGCTTGGTTAGAGCCATTAGCAGGTGGTAGAGTGCAGGTGTTCAAAACGCCGTTTTACGTGGATGCTAGTGTTAGACTTAAAATCAAATTATTCGACACCAATGAGGAGGATTTAACGCCTTTGATTATTCCAGGATTCGGAACGAATAACAATGGTTTGAATTTTGGGGTGAACTGGAGCTTGGGTTATGTTTTTTCTTTTTAATAATATCTTATAAATCAATCATATCATGAAAATAATTGGACTTACAGGAGGAATCGGATCGGGGAAGAGTAGTGTTGGAAACCTTCTTGAGCATAAAAATATTCCTCTTTATTATTCTGATCGTCGGGCTCATGAAATTATGAATGAATCTGAAAAAATCGTTCATACGCTCAAGGGGCTTTATGGGGACGATATATATGTTAGCGGAAAATTAGATCGTGAGAAGCTAGGAAGTATAGTTTTTGCCGATCAACAAAAATTAGCTGCCTTGAACGAATTAGTGCATCCAGAAATTTTTGCCGACTTCGATACATGGAAAAAAGAACAAAATTCGGATTTTATCATCAAGGAAGCTGCAATTTTATTTGAGTCAGGATCATACAAAGATTGTGATATTGTAGTAACAGTCTCAGCTCCTTTGGAGACAAGAATTATCCGCACGATGGCGAGGGATAATAAATCTAGAGATGAGGTGATGGATAGGATTTCAAAACAATGGACAGACGAACAAAGAGAGGCTAAAGCTGACTATATTATTAAGAATGATAGTAGCTTCTTGGATTTAGAAAGAGAGGTTGAACAGTTTTATTATTGGTTGCAAAATACCAAATAAGTTTAAACAAAACGCATAAATTAAATACAACATTTGAAAGCAAAATTTTTCAAAATATTAATCTTGTTGATGACCTTCTCCATTATTGGACTGATTGTCGTTCAACTTTATTGGCTCAACCAAGCTTTTCGTCAAGGAGAAAATGAATTCAATTCTCGAGTGATGAAAGCCATGGACGAGACGGTTCAATTTGTGAATCAAAATGAGTTAAATCAATATTATAAATTGTTTAATGAGACGCGTAAAACAATGAAGGATAGTGTGAACGCACCCCAAGTAATTACGTCTCAGATTGAAAGTGATTCGGCAAATGTGAAGTATGTTTACCTGACGCGTTATATGATGGATAAAATTGTATTACCAGTTTCTGGTATTTACGAAGATTCATTGAATGTAACAGAAATGTATTCTGCAGAACGTGCTATTAAACTTAAAAAAGATAGTAGTCTGCAGCATTTTCAGCCTATTGATGTCAATTTAGAAGCGGAGTTTAAGGATGCGAATTATACCTTGGAAAGATTTGCTCGATTTGATGCCGGAAATAAACCTATTTCGAGAAGAATTGATTTGAATAAATTAGATTCCTTATTTAAGAGTAAACTTAAAAAATGGCATATTGAAACGCCTGTCGAATTAGCTGTTACTAACGAGGATTCACTTACGATTGCCATCAAAACACAAGGATTTATACAAACCAACCAAAATTATATAACGCCCTTATTTTATCACAAAGACGATAAGCCAAGTTATTACTTATCGGTTTACTTGCCTTCTAAAAAGAAAACGATTTTTTCTAATATTTCAGCTCTCTTTGCGGTAACAATATTATTCACTTTAATCATTCTAGGGATTTATGCTACTTCTCTTTGGGCGATGTTGAGACAACGTCAGATTTCGCAATTGAAGACGGATTTTATGAATAATATGACCCATGAATTTAAAACACCATTAGCCACAATTTCTGTTGCAACTGATGCGCTGAAAAGCAAAATGATTTCTAGCGATCCAGAGAAAGTTAAGCATTACGCCAATGTGATTAAACAAGAAAATAAACGAATGAATCATCAAGTTGAAATGGTTTTGCGTATGTCTCAATTCGAAAGAAATGAAATAAGTCTAGAAAAATCTATCGTTAATGTTAATGATTTGGTAAAACAGAGCGTGGAATCCATTAGATTGATCGTAGAAAATAGGAATGGCACAATCTTTGAAAATTATAAAGCCGATAGGGACGAGTTGTCAGCGGACAGCTTACATTTAGGAAATATTATTTTAAATGTGTTAGAAAACGCAAATAAATATTCTCCCGATAGCCCTCAAATCAATGTTGAAACTTATAACGTAAATAATAATTTTGTTATAAAAATAGCCGACAAAGGTATTGGAATGAGCAAAGCAGTTTTGGGCAAAGTGTTTGATAAATTTTACCGAGAAGAAACAGGAAATGTTCACAATGTTAAAGGACATGGACTAGGTTTAGCTTATGTTAAGTATATTGTCGAGTTACACGGTGGAGAGGTTGATGTTGAAAGTGAAAAAGGTAATGGTAGTACCTTCTATTTAAAATTACCAATAAAATAAGATTATGGCTGAAAATATAAAATTACTTTTGGTGGAAGACGATCCAAGTTTTGGGACGGTTCTTAAAGATTACTTACAAATTAACGAGTATGATGTTACTCACGCTATTGATGGCGAAGAGGGTTGGGCTAAATTCAAAAGTGATAAATTTAATCTTGTTATTTTAGACGTTATGATGCCTAAAAAAGATGGATTTACATTAGCCAAAGAAATCAAGGAAGTTAATTCAGAAATTCCTATTATTTTCTTGACCGCAAAGAATATGCGCGAGGATGTTTTGAAAGGATACAAGCTGGGAGCGGATGATTATATCACTAAGCCTTTTGACTCAGAGGTTCTTTTGTATAAGATTAAAGCAATTATTCAAAGAAATGGCATCAATGATGAGCGATTCAATCAAGATGAGTTCAAGATTGCTAACTTTGAATTTAATGCTAAATTAAGACAATTAAACATTAACGGAAATCATTACAAACTCTCTCCAAAAGAGAATGAATTGTTGCGCATGCTATGTGTATACAAAAATGATTTGATGCCAAGAGAAATTGCTTTAACTCGAATTTGGAATGAAGATAACTACTTTACTTCGCGAAGTATGGATGTTTATATCGCCAAACTAAGAAAGTACCTGAAAGATGATCCGGATGTTGAAATCGTGAATATTCACGGTGAAGGATTCAGATTGGTGGCTGAAGGTGATGAGGAAACAGAAGAATAAAAAAATCTGATTTAAAACATATTAAAGTTCTATGCATTCATTTACATGGAACTTTTTTTTGTTTTAAATTTTAATATTTACCTCTTTGCCAATATTCAATTACCTTCCCTAAATCCAAATTCAGCATAAAACGAATTCTATCATGATAAGCTCCTAAGGTCGGTTCGAAACCTAGGCTTGATTGAATCGGTAGGTAAATCTCTAAGAAATCAGGAATAACCCGCACTCGAAGTCCACTGTCATAAACAAATTTAGTCGGTTGTAACTTGTTTTTATAAACACCCATATCGCCATATAAATCAAAAATCTTCCAAAGTGGATATTCTAGATTCATAGCATACAAATATTGATCGGCTTGAACATAGAAATTAGATTTAAAACCACCTTCTGCCAATACAAACTGCTGACTCAAAAGGCCACTCGTTTCTGATCTACCTAAAAGTGGGTAACTAAAGGTGTAATCCGTGATTCTATCTAAACCAAAATCGAAATAATTAGAGTTTTCTAAGCTATGATTAATGAAACTTCCCCCAAAAACCCTAACGCCTAATCTTTTGTTTTTAGAGAATTTCCAGCGCCAATAAAACTCACCATAAATTTTACTAAACTTATTCGACAGCTGAAAGTTAACAAAAGCTTTTTTCTCATGAATAATCCCTGGATTCCAGTATTGATACCCTAAGTTGTATAATTTATATTCCTTTAGCTCAATGTCTTCTGGAGAAGCGTCAAGCGATAAGGCTCTATCAATATGCTGAAAATTAGTTACGATTGAACGATTTCTAAGTGATCGAGGAGACTTATTGAAAGTAAAATTCGTTCCTAAAGAATAGGTCTTATAAGAAAGTCCTTTATTATAATGGCGATAACCAAGACCAGCTTGAAGTTTGATTTTTCTAAACCATCCTTGATCGGGATAAATATTGTAGCTCGTAGAAAAGTTTCCGGTTAAAGTAGATTCACCCGTACTATATTGAGGTTTAATTTTATAGGTCCAAATTTGTGGTAAAATTGTCTTGTTGCTAATGCTAACACCTAGTTGCAACTTATCATAATTGTTCCAACCTATATCTGGAAAAAGAAAAATCTGGTTGTATTCATAAGATGGATAATCCGTAACCAATCCAAATTTTAATTTTCTACGAAATAGATTTTTAGGGCGATAGTAATTATTTCTAGGATTAAAATCGGGAAAACTAATACTATCATTCAAAACAATTAAATCATAATTATTGTTTGGAATACTCAAGCTTGTAATTTTATCCTTGGAAAGCATCCAAGTGTCATAAGTTTTAACACCATTTTCGTAAGCCGAAATCCTAAATGGTAGATCTAATTCTGTTTGATTTCTAATCTTAATTATCGTGCTATCTCCTTTGGTTTTAGCATTTTTAATGGCAAAGTCTAAGTTTTTTGCATTAGGGATAAAATTATCAAAAAACCAACTAACATCTTTATCTGAATAGGTTTTGAAGTAATTCTCGAAGCTTTCAGCAGTGATAGGCGTACAGCAATGCTCCTCGATTATTTTTTGTAAAATAAAGTGAAAATTATCTTCACCCAAATAGGTAGAGAAATTCTCAAACGCCAATCCTGTCTTATAATAGCTTACATTTTTTTGGTTGAGGTTACTTAGCTCATCAAAAGGTGTGTTAATCGCTTGATCAAGATTTTCTGTAAGAAACATTTGATAAAAAATCTTTGAGCGCTCGGTCATTTTTAGTTTAGAAGCTTCGAACATCTTGAGTGGACGAAAATTAAATAATCGAATATCATCACTCACTTTTCCGCTCAGTAGTAAATCTGGATATTTTTGTTCAATATATTTCATTTGAAGATAAGCCTTAATCCCATTTCTAATCCAATGGTCATTTCGCATATCAACAATAATGTTTTTGTCGGCATAAGCGGAAGTTAGTTGTGCAATCATTTCTAAATTTAATCGCGTTTCGGTATCAAAAATTTGATATTTTCCAATCAATGGAATGTCAATATCTTGAACACCATCAAACTTATGCCTAGAATAGGACTTTTTAGAAATAAACAAAGGTTCTTTTAAACCGCCTAAAGTATTTTTTAGAAAAGCTAACTCCTCGGTAATAATAGGTTTTAATTTTGCCATATCTGCCGAATCCATATCGAATCCGAAAATTACATCACCATGTGCTGTAGATATAGTTTCAACAACTTCAGATGAAACAACGGCAAGTTGAAAGAAATCTAATTTATCTCCCACAAAATAATGGGGTCGAATTTCTTTCAAGTCTGTATAAACCTCAAAATTATCTGGAATCTTGGTATGCAATTCATAATGCGTATGGTTTCCAGAGAGAGACTCAAAGTCTTTGTAGTGCTGAATAATTATTTGATCATCTCTTTTAACTCCGGGTTGCAGAAAGAAATATTTCAAAAGCAAACTACCTTCTTCTTTTATGCCATAATTGGTAATTTTAGCATCTGGTAAATGAATTGAATAATTAGCTTTAAACTTAAGTCTTTCTTGGCCTGTCGGGACAATTAATTTAATGATTTCATTGTCCACGTAGGTATAAGGAATTCTCTTATTATTTTCATCTAAGAAGCGAAGATCTTCTATCCAGCCCCTTTCTGAAATGGGAGCAAAATATAATTCATCCTGTCGATTACCTAATTTGGTCTTCGCCAGTGTTGTATTTTTGTCTTTATAAGCATTGGCCCAAGCATATAAAAAATACTCATTACTGCTAGAGTTGGGCATCACATCAAAGCGCTGCTGTACATCAACGATCGGCGAAAATCCTTCGTAGCTAAAATGAATATCTATACTATCCGACTGTGCCCAGAGAAGAAGGAAATTCAAGAAAAATAATAAGATTACAGCCTTTTTCATATTCAACTTCCAATATTAAGAAAATATCTTTCAAGCTGATAATACATTGGCTTAAAATTTGAATTAATTTAAAAAAAAGTCATCATGAAAAATTTATTGCTAACGATGGGACTTTTACTTCTAATGGTTTCATGTAGCAAAGAGAGTAATAAAGTTGTTGTGGTAGATAGGTTTAGCGCTAATCAAGTTAGTCAGATGGACCTAGAAAGACATAATGCAGAGAGAATTTTGAATTGGGTAGGAACCTATTATGGGATTTTGCCTTGTGCAAGTTGTTCTGGAATTGAGACAACTTTAGAATTAAAATCTGATCAAACTTTTGAATTGAAAACTATTTATCAAGATACTGATAAAAAGCCTATCATAGAAAGAGGTAACTTTGAATGGCATAAAATAAGAAATCAGGTAACCCTTAAAAATGATGAAGATCTTCAGGTTAAGATTGAAAAGGATCAAGTTCGTTTTTTGAAAATTGAAGGAAAAGCTGTGACAGGCAATTTAGGTAAGGCATATGTGCTTAAAAAGAAATAATAAAATATAAAAAAATGAGAAGTTGGTTGGTTAGTTTTGCATTAATTGGAATTCTTTTGAGCTGTAATAATAAAGCGGCGGAATCTACTGCGGTGGAAGTTAAGCAGGAAAAAGCAATTCCCAAAACGGATACAGCAGATTGGATTGGAGAGTATTTCGGGACGGTTCCTAGTTCTAAAGATATTGGCTTAGAAATGAAATTGGTTTTAAACCCGTCTAATACCTATAGTCTGCAAATAACCCATCTTCGCACCAACCCTAAGGATAACGAAGTAAATGAATATACCGGAGAAATCCATTGGGATGAGGATAGCACAACCATCGTTTTAAAAGAGTTAGATTCTTTGTCTAATAAATTTAAAGTTAAACCGGGCAAAGTGGAATATCTAAACCCAGATGCCACACCTAACACCGGAACATTAGCTGAATTTTATACCCTAAAGAAGAAATAAGGTGAGATAGCTAAAGATTTAAACAATCTTTGTCTATAATCGTCGTTATTTTTTTGAATACACTACAAAAGCAATTACTTTTGCTTTAAATTTTTAATTGAATATGCAAGAAATACAGGATTCTCTAGCGCTTAACGAAACTGTGAATCAAGTTTTGACCAAGGAAGTTTCTATTTATGATATGATTACGCAGGGTGGAACCTTTGGAGTGATTATTATGATTGTTCTTTTTTTACTCTTTGTCGCCGCTATCTATCTATTTATAGAGCGATTTTTAACCATCAAGAGATCATCTCAAATCGATGAAAATTTCATCCATCATATCAAGGATTTTGTGTATGATAATAAAATTGAATCCGCTGTAGAACTTTGTCGAAGAACGAATTCTCCTGAAGCGAGAATGATTCAAAAAGGTTTACAGAGGATTGGTCGTCCTTTAAAGGAAATTAGCGATGCTATCGAAAATACAGGAAGACTAGAGGTCTATAAGCTAGAAAAGAACATTAATTATCTTGCTACCATTGCTGGTGCAGCGCCAATGATTGGATTCCTTGGGACAGTGATTGGTATGATTATGGCCTTTATGGAAATCGCCAATACCGAGGGGCAAGTAGACCCTAAGTTATTGTCTTCAGGTATCTACGTGGCTATGTTAACTACAGCTGCCGGTTTGGTAGTGGGTATCTTGGCTTATTTATTTTATAATTTCTTAGTTATGAAAGTTGATAAGAGTGTACACAGCATGGAATCTTCAGTTACTGATTTCTTAGATTTATTGAATAAACCAGTTGTGAAATAATGGAATTAAGATCTAGAAATAAAATCGATCCAAGTTTCAGCATGTCCTCAATGACGGATATTGTGTTCCTATTGTTAATATTCTTTTTATTGACATCATCCTTGGTTCCTTCTAATGTGTTGGAGTTAAAGCTTCCAAAAGCAGATGGAGAAACCGTTCAGCAAGAGCAAGTGATTGTTAGTATCAACAACGAAGGCGAATACTTTGTCGGCGAAAGAAGCATTAATAAGGAACAATTAGAATTTGAGTTAAATAATATTTTACAAAATGTGCCAGAAGGTTCATTTGTATTACAGGCAGAAGAAAATACTTACACCAAGGATATTGTGTATGTAATGGACGTTGCCAATCGCAATAAATATAAAATGGTTTTAGCCACCCAACCAAATGAGTGATTTTAGAGATATAGAAGTTAGGTCAAGTAACCAAAGCCTTATCATCTCGATTGTGATAGGGATTTTGTCCTTGTTGCTACTTTTAGTCACATTTACTTTTGAAGATACCTATCCAAAGTTTCAGCCGATAGAAATCGCCATGAACTTTGGAAATACAGATGTGGGTCAGGGTGAAGCTGAGCCCATGCCCGCAGAAACTCAGCAAGCAGCGGAGTCTTCTTCGCCTGCCGTAGAGCAACCACAAACTGTGACGCCTTCTTCGCCAGTAACAAATGCAGTAACGCAAAACACAACGGAAACAAGACCAGCAGCAACCAAAACACCAACACCTACGCCCCAGCCTAAATCGCAAACAAAACCAACTCCTGCGGCTCAACCCACAGAGTCACCTCAACCAACGGGTGATGCTAAAGCAAATTCTGCTTTAAGTAGCCTTATCGGAGGTAAAGGAAAAGCAAATTCAGGAGGTCAAGGGAATGACGGTACAGCTGGAAATGTAGGTGATCCTAAAGGTAGTGATAGCGATGGGACAGGTATTGGTCAAAATTGGAAATCCACTATTCCAGAACCACAGTCCCATGATTGTACATCTTCTGGTGTGATCGTTGTCGATATTATTGTTAATGCTAGCGGTGGTATTAAATCTGCTATTCCAGGTGCGAGAGGAAGTACATCTAATGATGCTTGTCTTAAAACCAAGGCTAAGTCGCTAGTTGAACAATATGTTAGGGCTTACCCAGGTTCAGATGGCAGACGTGGGACCTATAAAGTGAACTTGAGATAATTTCATCAAGTTTAATTTCGCAATATTTAATATCTCATTTCTTTGAAGAATTATAACGAAGTCGAGCAATGGCTTTTTAAAAAACTACCCATGTTTCAACGTGTGGGAGCAACTGCATATAAAGCCAATTTAGATAATATCATTAATTTCTGTAAGTACTTAGGCAATCCACAGGATCAGTTCAAAACGATTCATGTGGCAGGTACCAACGGAAAGGGTAGTACATCGCATATGATGGCTTCAGTCTTGCAAGAGGCTGGTTATAAGGTAGGACTTCACACCTCTCCACATCTAAAGCACTTTGGCGAGAGATCAAGAATTAACGGGCAAAATATGCCTGATGCCTTTATCATAGATTTCGTTAATGAACATAAGGATTATATAGAAAAATCGGCTGCATCTTTCTTTGAGGTGGCTGTAACTATGGGGTTTGCTTACTTTGCTGAAGAAAAAGTGGATATAGCGGTGATTGAAACCGGTTTAGGAGGAAGATTGGACTCTACCAATATTATTCAACCAGAAATCTCTGTAATTACCAATATTGGGATAGATCATGTGGCGATTCTAGGGGATAATGTAAAGGATATAGCTAAAGAGAAGGCTGGAATTATCAAAGAAAGCACACCTATTGTTATTGGTGAATATTTAGCGGAAACTAAGGATATTTTTAAATTGACGGCTGCGGAAAATAATGCTCAAATTTACTTTGTTCAAGATTTAAATCTGCCTGATTACGAATCTGACTTAAAAGGTATTTATCAAAGAAAAAATGTAAAAACCGCCGCACAGTCCTTAAGAGTATTGAAAGATTTAGGTTGGAAAATCACTGATGAAAATATAATAGACGGACTCCAAAAAGTAGTTGAAAATACTCAGCTACGTGGTCGATGGGATGTTTTGCAGCAAAATCCATTTATTGTAGCTGATACTGCGCACAATCCGGATGGTATAAATCAAGTGAAAGAACAAATAGCGGCTACAAAATATGATAAATTACACATGGTTTTGGGATTTGTAAATGATAAAGATGTCAACTCAATTTTAAGTCAATTCCCGCAAAACGCACTGTATTATTTTTGTGCTCCAAATGTGCCTCGAAAATTAGAAATTGATCAGCTCAAAGAAATGGTTTCGAGTGATTTAAATGCTACTTATTATGCAAGTGTACAAGAAGCCTTGAATGCTGCTAAAAAGAGCGCAAAACAAGACGATATGATTTACGTTGGTGGAAGCACTTTCGTAGTCGCTGAGGTGGTTTGAAATTTCACTTTTTAATTTTAAATACTTAAATCCAAATTGCATTAAGTGGTGTGATTTTAGGATAAAAACGTTTAATTAAGAAAAGTTTAACATATGCTTCTCTCCTAACCAATAACTTTAACAATAGATTAAAATTATAGTGTCATTTAATTTTGTTCTTTTGTTAAGTTGTTAAAAATGTAGAGTAGTAGTTTTATGAAGTTGAACAAATCTTCCCGTAATTTTATCAATTTAGTCTTTGTTTTTGCTTTTTCTTTCGGATATGCAGAAAACCCATTATTAGCTAATTTAAAAGTTGATACAAAGACTACACCCGAAGGAATTTCTTATTATGATACCAGCGTCTCTCCTTATAAGGAGTTGAGTGAGGTATTAGACCGCGTAAATATTGGCGCTAAGAATTCAAAATTCAATGGTACTATTTTGATTGGTTATAAGGGAAAGGTGATTTATGAAAACGCATTTGGTGATGCAGATCGTTCAATGGGTCTTAAAAACACCTTAGATACCCCTACGCAAGTTGCTTCTATCACCAAGACATTCACCGGAACAGCGGTTGCGTGGTTACAAGAAAAAGGCATTTTAGACATCAAAGATCCAGTTCAAAAATATCTTTGGGAATTTCCATATAGCAATATCACCATCGAGCATTTATTAGCCCATCAATCAGGATTGCCAGATTATTTAAAATTTAGTGGAAGATATTGGAGTTCTTCTGAGCCAATGTATAATGATGAGGTTTTGAGACAATTCTCTACTTATAAATTTGGTTTAAGATTTACCCCTGGAACTAAATTCGATTATAGTAATTCAAATTATGCCATATTAGCTTTGGTGATGGAGAAGGTGACGGGAATGGCTTATAAGGACTTTATGTCTAAATATATTTTTAAGCCATTAAATATGGATAATACGTTTGTTTATGATCCAAATGATGAGCCTCAATTTAAATTTGCGAAAAGCTATAATGCTAACTTTACAATTTGGAAAAACACACATCAAGATGGTGTTTATGGAGATAAAGGAATTTATACCACAGCCGAAGATCTATTCAAATGGGATCAGGCTTTATACAACAATGATTTTGTATCTGAATCAACAGCAGAAGATATTTTTCAGCCAAGAAGACCTTGGAGTTTTACAAAAAATTATGGTTTAGGTTGGAGAATTAAAACATACCCAAGCGGGCATAAATATGCTTATCATACAGGTTGGTGGCATGGATACCAAGGGATTTTTGCAAGATACTTACAAGATGAGTTTACTGTTGTGATTTTATCTAATCGTTATATCAGCGGAATTTCTGACAACTCTGAGTTAATTTATGAAACTGCAGCTAAATATCTTCCCTTAACAGATTTAAACAAGAAGATTGAGATGCCTGAAGAAGAAACTCAGCAAGAGCAGGTAGAAGATATTACGGACGGAATTCAAATAGTATCGAATTATCCGTAATTCCAACAAAACCTATTCTTTAGGTTTATCTTTTTTTAATAAATAATAAAATAATAGAACGGTACTCAGGGCTGTAAATGCCAATGCAGGACCGTTTTGTTTTAAGTCAAAAACATCATCGTATTCTATGCTCAATAGGTTGATTCCTATAGCAAAAAGTAAGATCGCGATGAATAGATATTTGTTGTTCATAGTAGTGGCAGTTGAGCTTAGGAGCGAATAGTTTAGAAGAAAATCATTAAAAATAACTTACTTCAATCTGTTCTTAATTTCTTTCGGCACAGTAAAATTAGCTGATTTTAAAGTTCAAAAATTGACCGAAATAGCATTAACGAAGTATTAAAAAGCTAGATTAAATCAATCTTTCAGCAAAAATTATACCTCAATACGTCTATCTATGGAGAAATGATTACTTTTGTATAAACCAAAACACAGAAATGATTTCATATAGTATAGATCAATTATTAGTTAAAGGTAAGGAAGCCATTCATCAGGATGTTATTGTTAAAGGCTGGGTACGCTCATTCCGAAGCAATCGTTTTATAGCATTAAACGATGGATCCACCATAAACAATATTCAAGTGGTGGTAGATTTCGAAAACTTTGATAAAGAAACCTTGGATCAAATAGCTGTTGCAGCCGCTATCAAAGTAGTTGGCGTTGTGGTGGAAAGTCAAGGTCGTGGTCAAGAAATTGAAATTCAAGCGCAAAAAATTAAAATTTATGGAGGTGTAAATTCAGATGATTTACAGGGTACTATTCTTCAGCCCAAGAGACATTCTTTAGAGTTTTTAAGAGAACAAGCTCATTTGCGCTTTAGAACCAATACTTTTGCAGCCACTATGCGTGTTCGTCATGCTTTGATGTTTGCGATTCACAAATACTACAACGATAAAGGATTTTTCTATGTCAATACGCCTATTATAACAGGTTCTGATGCAGAAGGTGCTGGAGAAATGTTTTGTGTTACCAATTTTGACTTTGATAACTTACCAAAAACAGAAGATGGTAAAGTAGATTTTAGTCAGGATTTCTTTACAAAGAAAACCAACTTAACGGTTTCGGGGCAATTAGAAGCCGAAGCAGCAGCGATGGGCTTAGGTAAGGTTTATACCTTTGGGCCTACTTTCCGTGCAGAAAACTCCAACACTTCTCGGCACTTAGCAGAGTTTTGGATGATCGAGCCCGAGGTTGCGTTTAATGATTTAGACGATAACATGGATTTGGCAGAAGATTTCATGAAGTATGTGATTCAATATGCCTTAGACAACTGTAAGGATGATTTAGCTTTTTTGAACGATAGATACGAAAAAGAGCAAAGTCAAAAACCAAAAGATCAGCGATCTGAATTAGGTTTGATAGAAAGATTGGAATATATTTTAAATAATAAGTTCGTTCGTTTAACATATTCCGAGGCAATTGATATTCTGAAGGATTCAAAGCCTAATAAAAAAGGTAAATTTAAATATAGCATCGATGGTTGGGGAGCAGATTTGCAATCAGAGCACGAACGCTATTTAGTTGAAAAACATTTTAAATCTCCTGTAATTTTGTTCGATTACCCAGCTGAAATTAAAGCATTCTACATGCGTTTAAACGAAGATGGAAAGACGGTTCGCGCCATGGATGTTTTATTCCCTGGGATCGGAGAAATCATCGGAGGTTCTCAGCGTGAAGAACGTTTAGATGTGCTTCGTAAGAAAATGGAAGAATTTAATGTCGACCAAGAAGAGTTATGGTGGTATTTAGATACCCGTAAATTCGGAACTGTTCCACACAGTGGTTTCGGATTAGGTTTAGAAAGATTAGTTTTATTCGTGACCGGAATGACCAATATTAGAGATGTGATACCATTCCCACGCACGCCAAAAAGTGCAGAATTTTAAGAATTATAAAATAGATGTTAAGACAGGAATTACAACATAAGTTACAGCAAAAGCTATCGCCTCAACAGATTCAATTGATGAAGTTGGTGCAACTGCCTACCGTCGCTTTTGAGCAGCGTATTAAGGAGGAGATGGAAGAAAATCCTGCCTTAGACGATCAGCCAGACTATAGCGAGGACGAAATACTAGAATCTAACAAGGATGATTATGATGATTATGAAGATCAGAATGAAACCGAACGCGATTCTATTGACGAAGTAGACATTAATATCGATGAATACTTAAGCGATGATGAATATCCTTCATATAAATCATACACCAACAACTATAGTTCGGATGATGAAGAGAAGAAGGTTCCTTATGCGCAAGGAAAGTCGTTCTATGATCATTTAACATCTCAATTACATACATTTAGGATAGACGAAGACGATCTTAAAATTGCTGATTTCTTAATCGGAAATTTAGATGAAGATGGTTATTTAAGAAGAGACTTGCAATCGATTGTAGATGATATGGCATTCTCATTAAATATTTACACAGAAGTAAGTGTTTTAGAGAATTTGCTTACAAATTATATCCAAAAGCTCGACCCCGTTGGAGTTGGAGCGAGAGATTTAAAAGAGTGTTTATTAATTCAATTAGAAAATAAAAATCAAACTGAAACAGTTGAGTTAGCACACGATTTATTGTCTAAGTCATTCGATGCATTTACCAAGAAGCATTACAAGAAGTTGATGCAAAAGCATGCTATTACAGAAGATGAATTGAGAGATGCTATCAGTGAGATTGAACATTTAAATCCAAAACCAGGAAAGGCTTTTGGAGGGAATACCAAAATCATTGAGCATATTGTTCCTGATTTCACGATTCGTATTATAAATGGTGAGTTGGATTTAAGCTTAAACGGCCGAAATACGCCTCAACTATATGTTTCTAGAGAGTATTCAGAAATGTTTGAAACCTATAAGAAAACCGAAAAGAAATCTAAGGAACAGAAAAAAGCGGTACTTTTTGTTAAACAAAAACTAGATGCGGCTAAATGGTTTATTGATGCGATTATTCAGCGTCAGAACACCCTTATGATCACCATGAAGGCGATTATGGATTATCAACGTGAGTATTTCTTGACCGGTGACGAAAGAGAAATTCGTCCTATGATTCTAAAGGATATCGCGGAGATTATCGATATGGATATTTCTACGGTATCCCGTGTAGCCAATAGTAAATATGTAAATACGCCTTACGGAACTTTCTTGATTAAAGATCTTTTCTCTGAATCCATGACCAATGAAGAGGGGGAAGAGGTTTCTACACGAGAAATTAAAAGAATTTTAGAAGATATTGTTGACCAGGAGAATAAATTGAAGCCATTAACCGACGAGAAATTGGCTAAAATGCTCAAAGAAAAAGGTTATGCCATTGCTCGTAGAACGGTTGCCAAATATAGAGAGCA
>CAZKJO010000025.1:0-3382 GCA_964553105.1 uncultured Weeksellaceae bacterium
AAGATGAATATTAACACTCTTCAATTAAAAGATTCTAATCAATTAGTATAAAAAACCCCTTACAATTTACATTGAAAGGGGTTCTTATTATTTTTTGAGAAGTAATTACTCTGCAATTACATCAAAAGTAAATTCATGCTCAACATCTCTGTGAGGTTTTACTAAACCGTGGTAGTGTCCTAATCTTTTGATAGTTTTACCTAAGATTTGTACGTGCTTACGCTCTACCTTTACTCCATTTTTGTTTAAGAAGTCAGTTAAATCTGCATTGTTGATAGATCCAAATAATTTGTCTCCTTCACCAACTTTAGCAGGAATAGCGATTTCTAAACCTTCCATAGAAGAAACGATTTCGTTTGCTTTTGCAATAGCTGCTTCTTCTTGCTCCTTACGAGATTCCATGATAACATTTAATTCCGCTAAGTTTTTAGGAGTAGCTAATTTTGCTTTTCCATTAGGAATTAAATAGTTTCTTGCATAACCCGGTTTTACAGAAACAACTTCGTATTCAAAACCAAGATTTTCTAAATCTTCTTGTAATATTACGTTCATTTTCTTGTTTTTAAAGGGTTATTATTTCAATAAATCTGTTTCGTAAGGTAAAATCGCCAAATGACGTGCACGCTTAATAGCTTGTGCTACCTTTCTTTGATACTTTAAAGAAGTTCCAGTGTAACGACGAGGTAATATTTTACCTTGCTCATTTACAAACTGTAATAAGAAGTCTGCATCTTTGTAATCAACATATTTAATTCCAAACTTCTTAAATCTACAGAACATTTCTGAAGATTGTGTTTCTATATCGATGGGAGTTAAGTAACGAATCTCTGATTCACCACCTTCTGCCACTTTCTTTGCCATTTCATCAATTGCCATATCGCTGTGTTTTTAAAGGATTATTTAGAGTTTGCTTTTAATTTTGCTCTTCTATCTTCTGCCCATTCAATTCCGTGCTTGTCTAATTTTACTGTTAAGAAACGTAAAACTCTCTCGTCACGCTTGAATTGCAATTCTAGATCTGCAATTACATCACCTTGTGCTTTGTATTCTATCATGTGATAGAATCCGTTACGCTTTAACTGGATTTGGTACGCTAATTTGCGTAATCCCCAGTTTTCTTGATGTACAATCTCTACACCCTTCTCTTTTAAGAAGTTTTCGAATTTTTTAACTGCTTCCTCTACCTGAGCATCAGACAGAACGGGAGTTAAAATGAAAACAGTTTCATAATGATTCATCTATAAAAAATTTAAATTGGAGTGCAAAAGTAAAACATTATTTCAAATTAGAAAAATATCTTACCCTGCTTTTTTAACTAATCCAACAAAATTAAGCCTATTCAAACAATAAATCTATTTTTAAGCAAATTATTTATGAAAGTCCTCGTAAAATATTTAATAGATTTTGGTTAAATATTTCTATTTATGATTAATTTTTAATCATCTTTAAACCTGCTTTGGAACGCTAAATTGCTTCTGGTGACTATTTTTGATTAACAGGTGAATAATGTAAATAACAATATTATTTGCTCATTTATATTTTATAATATTTTAAGTTGAAAGTCAACCACAAAACGTACTTTTATTTAAATAAAAAATTTACCTTCCATATGGATTTACATACAGGTTTACCCTTTTGGCTAATTAAAAATGGTCTTTCACATAATTATCCTTCGCTCCAAAAGGATGCTAAGACTAAGGTCGTCATATTAGGTGGTGGAATTACAGGTGCAATTCAGGCTTACTTTCTTGCCAAAGCTAAAATAGATTTTATTTTACTAGAAAAAAGAAGCATCGGTCTAGGTAGTACCTCAGCTTCCACGGCTCTATTGCAATATCAAATAGATGAGCCATTATCTAGCTTAATTGAGAAAGTTGGTAAAAACAATGCCATTCGCGCCTATGAATTATGCGCAGAAAGCATTCAAACCATAAAATCCATCTCAAAAGACATAGGACACGAAAATTATCAAACTCATCCAACGCTATTTTATGCAAGTTATAAAAAAGACGTGCCTTTAATAGAAAAGGAATATCAAATACATAAAGAGGCAGGTTTTGATGTTGAGTTATGGGGTCAAAGTAAGATTAAGAAAAATTTTAATTTAGATTTTCCAGCTGCCTTATATAGCCGACATTCGGCACAAATCGATGCTTTTAAATTCTGTCATCAATGTATGCAATATGCAATAAATAATGGTCAACAAATTTATGATAGAACAGATGTTGTTGATATTAAACATAAAAATGACGGCGTTAAAATCGAAACTGCCGATGGTTATACTATTCAAGCTGAATGGTTGATTTATGCTACAGGTTATGAAGTGGTGGATTTTATTTCAAAAGACATTGTAAATTTAAATTCAACTTGGGCTATAGTAAGTGAACAATTTGATGACATAGAAGAATTTTGGCATGAAAACGCATTAATATGGGAAACCAAACTCCCCTATCTATACATGCGTACCACCGCAGATCATCGTATTATGTTAGGTGGACGCGATGAAAACACCAATAATCCAAAGAGAAGACTGGAGGCTTTAAAAGAAAAATCAAAAAAACTAGCTACTGATTTCGCTAAATTATTTCCGAAATATGAATTTGTTCCAGAATTTTCTTGGTCTGGCACTTTTGGTAGTACGAAAGATGGACTTCCCTATATAGGTAAATATAAAAACAAACCACAAGGACTTTTTGCTTTAGGTTTTGGAGGAAATGGAATCACTTTTAGCACTATTGCAGCCGAAATGCTTCGCGATGAAATTCTAGAAAAAGACAATCAAAACATTAAAATTTTTGCTTTTGATCGATAATACAAAATGCTTGTTAATTTGGGATTAAAAATTTAAAAAATGAGATAATTGGAATGAAATTCGCATCCATTTAATTAAAATAATTATTATGAAACTACAGAACAAGAAAGTTGCGATTTTATCAGAAAATGGATTCGAAGAATCAGAGTTATTTGAACCTTTTAATCGCTTAAAAAAAGAAGGAGCTGATGTTAAGATTATCTCAACCAAGTCAGGTGAGATTCAAGGTATGAAAGGAAAGGAATGGACGAAAAAAATAAAAGTAGACCAAACCGTTGATGAAGTATCTTCATCAGATTTTGATGCATTGGTATTGCCAGGAGGGGTTATTAATCCTGATGCTTTAAGAAATAATGAGAAAGCTGTGGATTTCGTAAAACAATTTTCAGATAAGAATATGCCGATTGCTTCAATTTGCCATGGCCCTCAAGTTTTAATTAATGCGGAAGCCGTGAGCGGTAAAAAGATGACTTCATATAGTTCTATTAGAAAAGATTTAGAGAACGCAGGAGCCCATTGGGTTGACGAAGAAGTTGTTGTTGATCAAGGATTAGTGACCAGTAGAAATCC
>CAZKJO010000025.1:3482-11329 GCA_964553105.1 uncultured Weeksellaceae bacterium
ATTGGGTTGACGAAGAAGTTGTTGTTGATCAAGGATTAGTGACCAGTAGAAATCCAGATGACTTACCTGCATTTATGGATAAAATGGTTGAAGAAATTGGAGAAGGAAAACATTAATAAATTTTTTAATATTCCCGCAAAAAAGTGCTATTTACCCATTGGTTTTTAGCACTTTTTTTCGTTGTTAAATTTTATTCACAAAATAAAAAGTTCCTTCTCACAAAAATGCTCGAAGAAACTTTCCAATAATTAAGGACTGAACAATTTAGTTATAAATCAACAGGGTTAAAGTAATTTAATAAGTAAAAGACTCCAAAGATTAGGACAAGCATAATGATTACCCAAATCCATGTAGGTGTACTTTGTGGTGTTTCACTCCCTTGTAGGAAAAAGGTTTCACTCCCTTTATTCACATAGGCATTTATCATAATCGGTACTTCACCAAATACCGTAGCATTTTTCTGCAAGCCTTCCACAGAGATAGATGGGCCATTTGCCACGGTGAAAGGTATAATTTCTATTCCCTCTAAACCACTCGCATCTTGGCTCACGATTTTAAGCGTATGCTCGCCATCCACCATTTTGTTCGTATTTAACTGAAAATGGGTAGGTGCAATGAGCTCAGCTAAAGGCGTTTCTGAATCGTCTAAAAACAATATTACTTTACAATTACTGTCCATAATTCAAAATTTTGCGTTTAATATGCTGAACTGATTTCTCCCGAGGAAAGAATGTATATTTTATAAAATATATAAATGTGACCAATACAATAATAGCCGTAGCCGTGATGATAATGTAATCACTATCTCCTGTGGGACCTGTTCCGTGAGTGATTCCTTTAAGTAATTCTGGTTGCTGTTTTTCACATGCTGGACATGCCATGACAATATAACCTAACAACATGAAAATTATATAACTTATTTTCTTAATCATGATTTTAAATTTTAATTATGAAACATCTAAATCTGCACTATCAACCTCAGCTTCGACTTCTTGTATAACACCACCCGGTGCTGCTTCGTCTGCAGAAGGCAATTCTCCGGCCTCTAATTGATCTATCCATTTTTGAACTTCTTCTTCAGTAACCGTAGAAGCAGAATTCCCCCAACTTGTTCTCTCGTGGTTTATAATAGCGGCAATTTCTGCAGCTGTTAAATTAGCAGTTCCTCCAATTCCTGGCATTGGACCATATCCTTCACTCACCCTTCCAGAGTAACCATTTAAGATAATATCTACAATAATTGCAGGATTTTCTCCTGTTACAATGGGGCTTCCTGCAAGTGGCGGAAAAGCACCCGGCAATCCTTCACCATTGGCTTGGTGACAAGTCTGACAGTGCGCTTGATATAACATAGCTCCATCAGGTAAAGCTCCTTCACCGGCGGCAGCTGCGTTTTTCTTAGACTCTTCAATTTTATATAAAAACTCCGGATCGGGTGTACCATCTGGTAATGGTACTTGTTTTAAGGACTGTAAATAAGCCACTAAATCTAAAGCTTCTTGAGTCGCTACCACTTTTCCTTGGTATCCATTTAAATATTCTTCGGGCACATTGACTACCACTTCTCCGTCTTTAGGAGAAGTTTTCTTTATAAATAAAAACGGGAAAGATGGCATAATGGACTCTTTAACCAAAATACGTGGATTATATAAGTGAGTTAAATTCCAATCTAAACTTCCTTGTCTATTTCCAACATCTGTTAAATCCGGGCCCGTTCTTTCAGTTCCCATTAAGGTAGCTGTATTACGCCAAAAATCCGTTCTAGTGATTAAAGCATAATCAGCGGCAACGCTTGGCCTACTACCAAAAACCGCATCCATATCTACGTTTCTCACTTGTTGAGTGTGACAAGCCACACAACCGTTGGCTATATAAATATGCTTACCTCTCATCTGCTGCTCTGTTAAAAGACTATCGCCAGGCAAAGGTTGATTAATTCCTTCGTTTAAAACAGCAGGTTGTATGGCGACAAAGTATGTTAACACTAAGAACATACCTATCGCAGTTAAAAATAATTTATTATGATCGTTATACCATTCCATTTCTAAAGTTATTTTTGAGTTTGTACTTCATCTTTCTGCAATACTTGCGCAACTGATTTCGGAACATCTACTTTGTCCCTTCCAAACATCATTTGATAAAGGTTATATGCAAATACAAAATGTGAAAACCACATCAACGTACCACCAATCGCCCTCCATAACCAGTAAGGCGCCATCAACTCCAAACTACCCACAAAAGGAAGTTTTTCCATCCAATAGTATCCTTTTAGCGTACTTCCGTACATTAATGGAACTATATAAAATAATAAACCAATAAAAGCTAACCAGAAATGAACTCCAACAAATGCTTTAGAGGTTTCTTTTTGTGTTATTCTAGGTATAATTGCATACATACTTGCCCACAAAAAGAAGGTAATAATTCCATACATTGTCATGTGCGAGTGTGCTACTGTGAAATCTGTAAAGTGCCATATTAAATTCGCACTTCTAAAAGCCTCTGCTGTACCTTGTAATGATCCCGTAAAGTAAAACACGATTCCCACCAAAAAGAATGGTAAAACATAACTAGAAGCTAATTTGTACCAACCATTTTTAAAGGTCATCAAGAAGTTCGTTGTACCGGCGAATACGGGTATAATCATTCCAATACTACCAAAAATAGCTACCGTTTGCAACCACCACGGTATGGAACTAAATATAAAATGATGTGTACCAATTAAGGTATAGAAAAGAATTTGTGACCAAAAGGCTAGAATACCTAAACTATACGAGAATATGGGTTTATCTAAAGCAAATGGCAAATAATAATACACCAATCCAAGCGTCAACATCATAAACCACATTCCTACGGCTTGGTGCATATAATATCCCTGTGCAATGGTTTCTCCTAATCCTTGTTGCCAAAATGGAAGATAACCCACCAAACCAATTGTCATAAAGAACATCAGTGCTGCTACAATGTACCAATTCGAGATATAAATCTCCACCGCTTTTCTCATGGCGATAGTTTTCCAGAAATTAACCAAGGTCAAGGCTACTCCTATAATCATCATTCCCATGATGGGCCAGATATATTCGCGGTATTCTCCTCCACCATTATTAATTCCCATCATAAGACTGATGCTTCCCAAAAGAACGGTAAGATTAATTAGAATTAAAGTCCACCAACCTAATGAATAACTATAGAGTCGATAATTTCCTACCCGAGGTACACAGAAATAAGCTAATCCCAACATTCCAAGCGAGCCCCAACCCCAGAAAACAGCGTTGGTGTGCACCGGTCTTAGTCGTCCGAAATTTAGCCAACTTAAACTATCAGCTTCCGGAGCTACGAATTTAATTCCTAAATATTCACCTACTGTTGTACCAAACAACAACCAAAAAGTCGCTGAAATTAAATAAGCAAATACTAATTTCTTTAGTTTCGGCTCAACTGGGATTTTACCTTGATTTGGCTTTTTAAATCTAAAAAACGGAACACTTGGCGGCTCCACAGATAATAATCCCAAAACATCTTTAGGCTCTGCATTACCCCGAAGCTTGTTTTTTTCGATTTTGTAAGTTTTCTTATGCATCATTCCTTTGATGAGTGCTTTGGCATCTTCTTTTGGAATCGATTTAAGATAACTAATTAATTTTTCGGCTTTATTGTAGCTGATTTTTTTCTCCTGAATCATGAGATATTGATTGACCTTGAAGAAAATCAAGACCAATAACAACACAAATAGAATTCCCAAAAGAATTAAAGTTATAATGACTCCTCCTTCTTTTAATGGGTTATCACTCACTTCAACTTCTTGCCCAAAACCTACCAACATAGGTAGTATAAGCGTAGATAAACCTAGCAACTTTTTCATGAGTTAAGATTTAATTGTTCTTTCAATGCTATAAGTTCATCGTCGGTGAAATTTGCTAATTGCTCTTGTGCCCAAACTCCATCAACTTTCTCATTTCTTTCAGACTTTACCAACTCTATTATACTACCCACTCTCACCAAGAGCCAAACCAGCATGATGAGAAAGATTAGTAAAAAGAGAATGGCGATTAAATTTAATCCAAAATCCTGCATATTTCTTTACATTTTTTTAATGATTCAAAAGTTATTTAATTGACTTTAAGAGGATAAAAAGATCCTATAATCTCTTAAATAATTTATGAATATTATTAATCTTCAACTTTAAGGCTAATGTAAAACCTTTTTGTTACATATCAAACCAAAATTTATTATTTTAATAACAATTAGGTATTAGAATTGCTAAATAGATAATTTTGTTCCTTTTTTTATAAAAATAGCAAGGTTTTTGCCTAAATGATTTCTATTGCTTTATTACCTTTACTAAATTCTAATATTAACAAAACTCAAAACGCTAATAATCTTAAATTTAGCAACTAATTAATTCGCCAATACCTATGTATTATCGCAAAAAACACGGAAAAGGGTTTTCCTACAAAGATGAAAAGGGAAATACCATAACAGATCCTAAACTAAAAAGTTGGTTTAAATCTTTAGTCATACCGCCGGCTTGGACTGAGGTGGAAATCTCTGAAAAGAAATCAGCAGATTTATTGGTAACTGGACGTGATGACAAAAACCGTAAACAATACATATATAATCTTAAGTATAGAGAGAAAAAAGAGGCTGAGAAATTTGATAGAATTATCCAATTTGCAGATAATTTAGAGCATTGTCGTCGTGTGACAGGTCAGCATTTGAGACAACGAAAAATGACCAGAGAAAAAGTATTAGCCACCATGGTTCGTTTATTAGAAAATGCTTTCTTCCGCCCTGGAAGCGAAATTTATTCCAAGCAAAATATGAGTTATGGACTAACTACCATACGTAGTAAACATTTAAAAATAGAAGGCGATAAAATGATTTTTTCATATCGTGGAAAATCAGGGCAAGACCAAGAAAAAGAAATTATTGATAAAAAACTAGCTAAAATTGTTAAGGAAATAGATGCTATGCCTGGTTATGAAATCTTTAAATACCTAGATGAAGAGGGAAATGTAGTGGATGTTAAAAGCGAAGACTTGAATGCTTACATCCATGAAGTTATGGGCGAAGAATTTTCTGCTAAAGATTTTAGAACATGGGCAGGCACCATGATTGCTGCAATGGCGCTTGATGAATTAGGTGTTGTGGAGGCAGCTGATCAAAAAGCCTTGGATAAAAATATAAAAGAAGCGGTTTCTAGAGTTTCTGAGCGTTTAGGTAATACGCCCGCCGTGGCAAGAAGTTCTTACATAGATCCAAGAATTATAGAGGAATATGAAAACGGAAAAACTTTAGCCTATTTCGAGGAAGAGATTTCGAAATTATTAAAAAAAAGCGAGAATTTATCTAAGGAGGAATTAGGGGTTCTATTAATGCTCAAAAACCGTTTGGATAAATAATTATATAGATTTAAGAATCCGAACCATCATTTCTATTTCTAAAATAGCGAGAAGCATATCCTAATATCCAAAACAGAATAATCCCAACCATAAGAACTACACCAATAGTGAATATGTTGCTACCAATCTCATCTTTAAAAATTATAAATAAAATCAAACCGATAAGCGTGATAATTCCTCCACAGCCAAACAAAGAGGGTTTTATATCTTTCATTTTTAAATTTTTTGGTAAATGATGAAAGGATAATGGCATATTAATTTATCATTAAACATCCACTATCCTAACATAAACTTTTGAAACTCTAAATTTAGATAGCGCTTTTATTGATTTCATCTTTCGTATATCCTCTCGATTCTAATTCTGCGAATGCTCTATCTGCCTCTTCTCTGTTTCTAAAAACTCTGGAAACATACTTTCCATTTTAATCCGGTCTAAAATCATTTGAATTGTACATAATAAATTTTTTATTTGGTTATATTAATATATTCTCAATACTCATACCGCTCAATCTTAAAATCCATTACATTAAGAAGGTTTAACAGAAAGATTTTTAATTTAACACTACCTATGGCTTCTAGAATTTTAAACTACTTTTTGAGTCTTGAGAATTTAACCTAAATTAGACTCACAATTAAGAATCACATTGGTCAATTAATTATGAATTGGATTTTACTTATCATCGGTGGACTTTTCGAAACGGGATTTGCTATTAGTTTAGGAAAAGCTCAAGAAAGCAGCGGGAAGGAATTTATTTTATGGCTTATCTCCTTTGCGGTTTGCGTTAGCATCAGCATGTTTCTATTATATAAATCGATGGGAGGTGATAAACCAATTCCAGTGGGAACAGCCTATGCTGTGTGGGGTGCCATTGGCGCAGTAGGAACTGTGGTTTCAGGTATTCTTATTTTTAAAGAACCTGTAACATTTTGGCGCTTATTCTTTTTGAGCACTTTAGTAATTTCAATTGTAGGACTTAAATTCGTTTCTGAATAATATGAAAAAGCTATCCTATCTCCTTATCGTTTTTCCTATGCTTTTGTTTTCTCAGAAACCTCAACTTAATTTAGAAGAAGCCAAATCACTCATTCAATTACCACTTAGTTGTATTGAGACAGAATTTCCAAATAAGTTGAGTCAAACTCTAGTTGATTCTACGGAGTTAGGAACACCCAAGGAATTACACCCCATCTTCTATGGCTGTTTTGATTGGCATTCGTCTGTACACGGTTATTGGACCATCGTAACTTTACTCAAGAAATTTCCTGAACTTGATCCAGATAATAGCATTAAAAATAAATTATTACAAAACTTCTCTAAGGAAAATGTAGAACGCGAGATTGACTATTTTCAGAAACCACATGAGTATTCTTATGAAAGAACTTATGGTTGGGCTTGGTTGTTTAAACTTCAAGAAGCGCTAGATTCTTGGGATACTCCTACAGGAAAAGAAATGAGTCAAAACCTACAAGCCTTAACCAATGTTTTGCTTGAGAGAAACATGGAATACTTACCTAAGCTTAACTATCCGATTCGTGTGGGCACGCATACCAATACTGCATTTGGCATGAGTTTAGCTTTTGACTATGCCGAATCTATACAGCACAAAGAGTTTCAAGAACTTATTATTTCACGCGCAAAGGATTTCTATTTAAACGATCAAAATTGTCCTCTAACTTGGGAACCTAGTGGATACGATTTTTTGTCTCCATGTTTTCAAGAAATTGACTTAATGCGCAAAGTACTTAAGAAAGAGGATTTTGAAATATGGGTTCAAACTTTTCTCCCTGAAATGCAACAGAAATCTTTTAATATAAAAGTGGGAGAAGTTTCTGACCGCACCGATGGTCATTTAGTTCATTTAGATGGTCTTAATTTTAGCCGAGCCTGGATTATTTATGGCTTAACCCAACAATATCCATCTTATGATTATTTAATCCCCTTAGCCGACCAACATTTTCATTATTCTTACCCAAACTTAATAGGAGATTCTTATGAAGGCGGACATTGGCTAGCTTCTTTTGCTTTATATGCTTTGTTGGAAGCAGAGTAACAGAACCAATGTTTTTTGTATATTTATTTCCTGAAATCTTTATAATTATACATATGAATTTTATTATTAACCTTTTAATAACAGCTGTTTCAGCATTTCTATTAGCAGAATATATATTTGCTGATGGAGTTCACATCGAGGGCTTTATGCCTGCTATCATATTTGCTTTGGTGTTCGGTATTGTAAATGCCATAATAAAGCCTATTTTAGTTGTACTTACCATCCCTGTAACGGTCCTATCTTTAGGTCTATTCATCTTTGTGATCAATGCTTTGATGGTAATGTTGGCCGCCTATTTCGTTAATGGAATTGAAATAGATAGTTTCTGGTGGGCATTAGGTTTTAGTGTGCTACTTGCTATTGTTAGCTCTCTTCTTGGATCACTAGTTGGTGTTAA
>CAZKJO010000025.1:11429-34591 GCA_964553105.1 uncultured Weeksellaceae bacterium
AAAACTAAGATTCCAACTTGGCTTTTATGGCTAAGAATTCCATTGCAATTTGTACTGATGTGGTGGGCCTATCAATACTTAATTCTTTAAATTTTGTTAATTAAAGCCAGAAAATCTAATTATTTATCTTACCATGTTTAGAATTTTTATTAAAATTAATATCTTCACAACTTTAAATTAATTCTTTGATATAGCGCCTTAAATAGATGTTATTAAGAATTGAACTTAAAGCTTAAATACCTTTAAATAAGCTCATTTAAAATTAAAACATAAATGATTTCTTCCATTAAATATATTTTAATCACTTTCATATTCATGTTCAGTATGAGCTGCAAAACAAATCACGAAGCATCTAAATCGTTCAAAACATTGGCTTATAGCCAGTATGGAGCAGAAATGGAAGCGACGCAACGCCTAATTGATAACAAAGAGGATTTTGAAAGTATTTATTATAAGGTATATAAAAATTTATCTCCTACTCCAGAAATGCCCCATGTAGATTTCAGTAAAAATTCCGTTGTGTTTTTGCATTTTGGAGGTTTTAATTATGGAGGAATCTCTTACGAGGTTCAAGAAATCAACAAAGAAAACAACGATTTAAACATACACTTGATTCGTCAATCACCAAAACCTGGGGAGCCTGCACTAACGGTTATGACCAACCCATTTATGTTGATTGAAGTTCCTAAATTCAAATCAGAAATTGATCAAATTAATATTATAAAAGTAGAAAAAGATTAAAATGCAAAAAGTATATTTGGACAATGCTGCTACAACGCACATGCACGAGGAAGTGATTGAGGAAATGGTGAATGCCATGCGTTTTAATTTTGGTAATCCTTCGTCTAGCCACTTCTTTGGAAGAGAAAGCAAAGGATATATTGAAAAAGCTAGGAAGTCAATCGCACGATACACGGGTGTTACATCCGCTGAGATTATTTTCACTTCGGGCGGTACTGAAGCCAATAACTTAATTTTACGCTCGAGTGTAGAGTATCTTGGTGTTGAAAGAATTATTACCACTAAAATCGAACATAGTTGTGTTAATGAAACGGTTAATTCTTTAGCTAATAATCAAAACATTCAAGTTGATTATGTTAAGGTAAATGAGAAAGGAGAAATTGATTTAGAGCATTTACAACAACTTCTAAAGTCTTCCGATAAAAAGACTGTTGTATCAATCATGCACGCCAATAACGAGATTGGAAACTTGAATCCTATAGAAAAAATTGGAGATTTGGCGCATGCCCATGATGCTTATTATCATAGTGATATGGTGCAAACTTTAGGTCATTACGCTTTGAATTTAGAAAACTTGCCTGTTGATTTTGCAAGTTCTAGTGCCCATAAATTTCATGGACCAAAAGGTGTTGGCTTCGCTTATATCAAAAAGTCAACCGGCTTGAAAGCGCAGATAACTGGTGGTGGACAAGAGAGAAATATGCGTTCGGGTACAGAAAACGTACATGGTATTTTAGGTTTAGGAAAAGCTTTTGAAATGGCCAATGAAAACCTAGAAAAAGACATGGATTATATATTTTCATTAAAGGAATATGCTTTAAATGAATTGCAATCTGCGTTTCCTGATATTCACTTCAATGGAATGTGCTCAACAGAAAATAGTCTATATACTTTATTGAGCTTGTCTTTACCATTTAAAGATGGTTTAATTGGATTTGAATTAGATCTTCGTGGAATCGCGTGTTCTCAAGGAAGTGCATGCCAATCTGGAGCAGCCAAGAGTTCTCGCGTTTTAAATGAAATATTAAGCGAAGAAATGATTGCTTCAACAACCCCTCTACGTATTTCATTTTCAACACATAACAAAAAAGAAGACATCGACTATTTACTTAGTGTTTTAAAAGAAATTAGCGCAAGACATAGCGCTACGGCCTAAAATGCATTAGCCAAATTTTGAATTAAAGTCTTGTTAAAAGACAAGTTTTAAACAATAAAAGCGTAGTATTTCTATTATTTAAATAATATGATACTACGCTTTTTATTATTGACTTTTTTCATTTTTGGATTTAATAATTTATCGGCTCAAACAAGTCTTGAAGCCCAAAATAGAATTTTAAAACAATTCAATCACCTCATCCCAAAATCAGCTTCTTTTGCAAGTTGGACCATGTATGAAGGAGATATTAATGGTGATAAAAAGAAAGATTACATCTTCAGCTATATACTTTCGAATAAACACAACAGGAGTTCACACGCGGGTTCTGGTGTGATTTTAGTAACCAAAGGAAAGTCAAATAAACTTACATTACTCGGACATATTCCGTCTAAAAATAAGAACATCTATGCCTTTCATGCATTTTCTAAAAACATTCTACATCTCAATGAATATGACGCTGCTTCTAACTATCAAAAAGTTAGTCGTGAACTAAGGTTCAAAATGCAAGCGGGTAAGTTTGTTAGACTTTAATACTGTAAAAAATATCTTTCAATACAATAAAACCTGAAGTTGATAAGGCTAATTAAATTCTAATAGCTTTCAACTTCAGGCTTTTTTATATAAATTAAGTATAAAATTAATTTACTACCTCACCAAACAAATCAAATTCCGTAGCATCTGTAATCTTAACTTGAACAAACTCTCCTATTGGTAAATAAATGTCTGTACCCCTAATTAAAACTTCATTATCCACATCTGGTGAGTCAAATTCTGTACGACCGATAAAGTATTCTCCCTCTTTTCTATCGATTAGAACTTTAAATTCTTTACCAATTTTTGCTTGGTTTAATTCCCAAGATATTTGAGTTTGGATTTCCATAATCTCCTCCACTCTACGCTCCTTTTCTTCTTGTGGAACATCATCCACTAAGTTATGCGCATGTGTATTTTCTTCGTGTGAATAAGTAAAGCATCCTAAACGATCAAATCTTTGTTCCTGCACCCAAGCTTTCATTTCTTCAAAATCCTCTATAGTTTCTCCTGGATAACCACAAATCAGTGTCGTACGAATCGCCATATTTGGAACCTTGGTTCTAAAATCAGCCAATAAGGCATTGGTTTTTTCTTTGGTGGTTCCTCGGCGCATAGATTTCAATAATTTTGTTGAAATATGCTGCAAAGGAATGTCTATATAATTACAAACTTTTGGTTCGTCCTTTATAACCTCCAAAACATCTGCTGGGAATCCTGTTGGGAACGCATAATGCAAACGAATCCATTCTATTCCCTCTACTTTGGCTAATTGCTTCAACAAATCACCTAAGGCTCTACGCTTATATAAATCTAAACCATAATAAGTCAAATCTTGCGCAATAAGTATAAGTTCTTTAGTTCCATTTTTAGCAAGTTTTTCTGCTTCTTTCACTAAATCCTCCATTGGCGTTGACTTATGTCCACCACGCATCAATGGAATTGCGCAAAATGAACAAGGGCGATCACAACCTTCCGCAATCTTCAAATAAGCATAATGTCTCGGTGTAGTAGTTAACCTCTCTCCTACCAATTCATGTTTATAGTCTGCGCCCAAAGCTTTTAAAAGAAGTGGCAATTCTCTTGTTCCAAAATATTGATCAACATCTGGAATTTCCTTTTCTAAATCTGGTTTGTATCGTTCGCTCAAACATCCTGTAACGAAAACTTTCTCCACAAGACCCTGATTTTTAGCTTCAACGAATTCAAGAATAGTATTAATTGACTCTTGTTTGGCATTATCTATAAAACCACAAGTATTAATAACAACTATATCCCCTTTGACCTCATGTGCTACTTCCTTACCATTTGCCTTCAATTGACCCATGATAATTTCAGAGTCGTAGATGTTTTTTGAACATCCTAAAGTCACCATGTTTATCTTCTTCTTTCCAACAGATTTCGTACGCATAAAAATATTTCAGGCTGCAAAGTTACGGAATTAGTATTTAGCTTATTCATTTGAATATAATTGTAATTAAAATAAAACAACCTCATCCGATTAGAACGAGGTTGCTTATTATATAATGTAAGGAATTAAATAAATCGAATTTTAAGATTTTTTTGCAATATACTCTTCTGGTGTTTTTCCAAATACACGTTTAGCATATCTGAATCTCTTATTCCAATAATTCATGGACAAAGGAGAAATAGTAACACCTGTAGACGTACCTGCATGTATGAACATAATATCATCTTCTGTCACCTCAACCACCATTCCCACATGTGAAATACTTGATTTTGGGCTATTTGAGAAAAATATCATATCTCCCATTTCAATATCTTCGTAAGGAATTTCGCTACCTACCAAGGCTTGATTTCGGGAAACTCTGGGTAATGAAATATCATTTGCAGAATAAACACTTTGCATAAAAGCAGAGCAATCTATCCCACGCCTTGTTGTACCACCATAAACATAAGGAGTACCTAAATAGGTTTTGGCTTCTTCTATTAAACTAAAAATAGTTGATTTTCTATCAGCGAACGACATGGCTTTTCCGATTTCCTGAAGAATCATAATTTCCAATTCGCTCAAGACTTCCTCTTGTTCTTCAGGTAAATCAACTTCTTCTGCTAGATTTTCCTCTGCGATGTTGACGGAAGTTGTAGATGCGAAAGTCGGTCCGGATTGGGCCTGTACTGTATATGAAATAAAAAATAGGCTGCATGCAGTTAAAAGCCCTCTTAAATGTGTTGGATGCATAAAGAATATTCTTTATAAAAAATCAAAATTAAAAATAGAAGGATTTTTTCTGTTTCTATCGATGTAGAATAGCGTTTGAGAAAACTTTAACGTGATTTAACTTTTTATTAAGAAATAAATGTAGTTTTACAATAACTTATGTATTTCAAACAAAAGACACTCGCCAGGATTTAATTCACCCGACAACCAATGGTCTTCAAAAGAATGCATATCTCCACTTAAATATTCAACATATTGATTATTATATGTTCCGAACAAGTTTAAAAAGAACTTTTCACGCCCTTCCAAATTCATATTCATTAAGACTAATATGGTTTTCCAAGGCTGAAAAGCATCATGACGCTGAAATGCTATAACTTTCCCAAAGCGATTTTCAGGGTAAAGAATCGTTAAAGTTCTTTCATCTCCCGTGGCAATCCATTCTTGATTTTTAAGTCTTAATAATGCTATTTTTTGCATAAACTCTACTAACTCAACTGATGCATCCCAATTAAGTGATTGACGATTGAATAAAGCCAAGGGAAAATTTTTGTAACTCTCTAACTCCTTGAGTGTAAAGTTTAGTCCAGTATTTACAGGATGGGCTTCATTTAATTCATAACCAGTATGTATAAAGGGTAAACAACTAGGCAATAATGAATTCAATAGCCAGTATTGCTTCTTAATTAGTAAATTCTTCAATCTTGGCGTATTATGCGTTTCTGGACTTCCAAAAAATGGTAAAGGCAGCGCTCTACGTGCAGTAATAAGCATATTTCTAATCCCTTGCTCATGATCCTTAAACTCCCATTCGAAGCCTAAAGTTGCATTGAAACCCTTTTTACGACTCGATTTTTTAATCTCAAAGTTTTCTTCCCAAAAGCAGAAGTCAGCATCGAATTTTCTTGCTTCTTCTATCAATCGCGCCATCAACGCCTCAGGCAAAGCATGTCCCATATCTAGCATAATTCCATCTATTCCATAAGATTTTTGATAATGAGGAACTATTCCAACTAAAGCGTCCCATAAACCTAAATTGCAATTCTCATCTTTTTCTAAATCCGTATCATAATATCGAATCGTATTATAGGCTATATAGTTAAAATTTTGCTCAGAAAACTCATCATTATACAGCTTTAAATAGGTCACATCATCCCAGGGTGGTTGTGGATCATCTGGCGGCCAATCCGCGAAAGCTCCAGGAATAATTAATTCTCCTTCTTCTGTTTCGGCTATGTATTTATTGTTTTTAAATTTAATTTGCTCTTTCGACGGGGGTTTAGCAAATAAATTCTGATATTCCTTAGATGGCGGAATACAAGAACTTCTACGATAAGGAACTTTTCTAATTTCGTCTAATTCTTCTGGTGAAAAACTTGGTTTCGCGTAATTCTTTGCCTGATCTTTTTTAATCCAATAAAACCAATCAGGATTATCCTTAACCCAATCACTATCCAGAGAAGCTGTCCTTAAAACAAATTCCAACACCACACGAATGCCTAATAAATGGCAAGCCTCTACCAAAGCTTTAAATTGTTCTTCAACCGAAAAAGGGATGGCCGTTTCTGCTAAATTCTCATCTAAATGATAGGGATTTTTTATCGCGTATGGAGAGCCAAGATCCCCTCGATTTCCGTCGATTCCAATTTTAGTTATCGGCATTAAATGCAACACATTACATCCAAAACTTTTGATGTAAGGCAACATGCTAATCATCTTAAGAAAGGTTCCAGTTTTCTTAACAACTTTTCCCTTATGTTTAAAATCCTCTAAATCGCCAGAATCATTATGATCAAACGCAGCCGTAAATCTTGGAAAAGCATTATAAACCACGGAGTAATAACTCCAATCCCCTCCAATGCCATGATGTTCATTATTTATTTTAGATAATGACTGATTATAATCCTCGTTTCGGTCATAGGATAATATTTCTTCGAGTTTGTGAAGATAGAATTCATTAAAACTTAAACTCGAACTCCCAGAAGTTGGTTTATCATAAATCCACAAATTAGGAACATTATAGTCCTCCAAATCCCAAGTATTTTCCTTAAAAAACTTGTGAATTTCTTTTAGGTAGGAAACGGATTTTTTCATTCAAGGAAAGATACAATTTTTTAATGATTTAGCGAATCTGTATCTTGAACTTTTAAATTCAATTGAGATTTAGTTTTTTGGTCTTTTGGTTGGATTAAAAATTAAAACAAAAATCAACATGAGAATAATTTTAATCCTCAGCGTTCTACTTAGCTTAAACTCTTGTAGCATTGAACAAAAGTTTATAAAAAGTGCCAAAGTAGATGTTCAAAATTTAGCATCTAAGGAGTTTCATGGCCGAGGCTACACACATAATGGACTCGAAAAAGCCGAAACTTATCTTGCACATCAATTTGAAGAAATTGGGCTCGAACCGGTTTATCCCAACTATCGACAAAAAGTGACTTACCCTGTGAATATCATAAAATCTGTAGATTTAAAAATTAATGGAAAGCCTCAAGAGTATGGAGTAAATTATTTAGTAGGTCCAAATTCTGAAAGGGATAATATCTCCTCTACTACTTTTCATTTTCCGGATGATATTTTTGACTTTTCTCTACAAGATGGAAAGGAGACCTTTCGAATTCTTTCCCTGAATCAAGGTAAAATACCTGTCCTTGATTTTAGAAATGCCACCGACAGTTTAAAACAAAATATTTTCGCTTTTAGTGATTATTTAGATCAAGAAAAGAATCATTATAATATACCAGCCATCATACATGTTCAAGAAAAATTAATTCATGGTATAAGTGATCACCAAGACAACTTCATTCATATTTTCTTAAATGATTTACCTAAAGAAGGAAGCAAGATTGAACTGAAATTGGCAGCAGATCTAGAATCTTCGTTCGTTACGCATAATATTGTAGGCAAAATTAAAGGTAGCAAAAGTGAAAAAGCTATTTTGATCATGGCGCATTTCGATCATTTAGGTCAAATTAATCAAACCGTTTTTCATGGAGCTAATGATAATGCAAGCGGTGTCGCGATGTTAATACAATTAGCAAAGTATTTTAAGAGTCATCCCATTGAGAATGATATTTACTTTTATGCTATGACAGGAGAAGAAGCGGGTTTAAAAGGATCTTTCGAAGCGGTTCAGAATTTACCCGTACCGAAAGAGGATATAAGATTTGTGATCAATTTAGATATTCTCGGAACTGGTGATGATGGTATCCAGGTGGTAAACAGCAGCATTTATAAAAATGAATACGAACTATTACAACAAATCAATCGAGAACATAAATTATTAAAACAAATTAAAAAACGTGGAGAAGCCTGTAATTCAGATCATTGCCCTTTTCACATGGCAGAAATCCCTAGCTTCTTTATATATACGTTAGGCGGAATTTCACATTATCACAACCCGCTGGATAAAGCAGAAACATTACCTTTGTCAGAGTTTTACAGTGTATATGAATTACTTACCAAATTCATAGAAAAACTATAATTTAATTTTAAGTATATGAGAATTATAATTCTAGCCCTTTGCCTTTACATTATTTCGTCTTGTAATAAAAACCAAAAAATCAGTCCTCAACAAGAATATGATTTATGGATTCAACGTGCCCTGGTGTTGCTGCCCAACGGGAGCACGGAGCCCATGGATATTTTGATTAAAGATGGTGAAATCCTAGAATTAGTTCCCAATCCAGATTTAAAATTAACTGAAAATAGTTCTCATGAGGCTAAAGTGATTGACGCCAATGGAAACTTTGTGATGCCTGGCTTTATAGATGCGCATGCCCATTTTATTTCATTAGGTAAAAATAAAGCCAATCTTGATTTTCTTTCAACCACATCTTGGGAAGAGATTGTTGATATGGTTAAAGAAAAGACTGCTGAATTACCCAAAGGCGAATGGATTGTAGGTAGAGGTTGGCATCAAGAAAAATGGCCGAATCTTCCGAGCAAAATGATAGAAGGTTTTCCTGTTCACGAGGAATTATCAAAAATTTCACCTGATCACCCTGTAATGCTAACTCACGCGAGCGGACATGGTTTAATTGCAAATGCAAAAGCCATGGAACTTGCAAACATAAATTCCAACTCAAAATCTCCAGAAGGCGGAGTTATTTTATTTGATAAAGACGGGCAACCAACTGGTGTTTTTCAAGAAAATGCCATGGATTTAATTTCGCGTGTTTATGCTGAAAACCAAAAGCAGAAAACAGAAGAAGACCTAGCCAAGGAGTGGTTAAATTATTTAAGATTAGCAGAAGAAGAATGTCTTTCTCATGGAGTTACCAGTGTACACGATGCAAGCATTAGCTTTGATGACGCATTGAAGTTTAAAGATTTAGCCAATAAAGAAAATTTAAATGTACGTTTATATTCCATGCTGAGTGATCATGCACTACAAAATACACCTTTGCAAACTCTAAGAGAACATATTGAATCAACTCGAGAAAATAGATTTTTCACCAATACTGCTGTTAAGGCATTCGTTGATGGTGCTCTTGGTTCACGTGGTGCTTGGTTAATTGAAGACTATTCTGATTTACCAGGTTACAGAGGAGAAAATGTAACACCTTTTGAGAGTTTAGAAAAAACCGCAGAAATAGCAAAGGAATTAGATGTTCAAGTTTGTATTCATGCTATTGGCGATAGAGGAAACCGTGAAGTAATTGATGTTTTCGAGAAGGTTGCTGGTGATGAAATTGGCGAAAGACGATGGAGAATTGAACATGCACAACACTTGAACCCTACGGATATTGATCGCATAGCTGATTTAAATATTATAGCCAGCATGCAAACCGTTCACTGTACTTCTGATGCTCCTTATGCTGTTAAACGTCTTGGTGAAAAACGTATTGAAGAAGGCGCATATGTATGGCAAACCTTGTTAAATAAAAATGTTCATATTGCGAATGGAACCGATGCTCCGATTGAAAGAATCAATCCATTTGAGAATCTATACGCAGCGGTTACACGAAAGAGATTAGACAATAATGAAGCTTTTTATCCAAATCAAAAAATGTCTAGAAAAAAAGCCTTAGAAATTTATACTCAAGCCAATGCTTTTGCAGGATTTCAAGAGGATTGGAAAGGTAAAATAGAAAAAGGCTATGTTGCTGATATTGTGATTTTAGACACCAATTTATTAACTTGTGAAGAAAGGGATATTCCCAATACAAAAGTGCTTTACACCTTGGTAGATGGTCAAATTAAATATTCTGCTGAATAATTATAAAAAATGATTTCTAAAAAAACAAAATACGCCATTAATGCCTTGGTTTATATTGCTAAGAACAAAAAACATGAACCGATAAGTGTAATGACGATTTCGGAGCATCAAAACATTCCTGTTAAGTTTTTAGAAAATATTTTATTTGAACTTAAAAAGGCTAAAATCCTTTCAAGCAAGCGTGGAAAATATGGTGGTTATTTACTAAACGATTCACCAGATAATATACATATGGCGCAAGTGATGCGACTTTTTGATGGAGCAATTGCCCTACTGCCTTGTGTGACTTATAATTATTATGAGAAATGCGAAGAATGTATAGATGAAGCGACTTGTGGTATACGACAAGTAGCCATGGAAATTAGAAATGAAACCGTGAAACGTTTAAAAGGAAGTACGCTCACCGATATTATTCAAAGAGAAGAAAATCTTAAAAATAAAAACTAAATTTATATTAGATTTTACTTTACTAATCCTTATTTCCAACAATTCACATTTAAAACTATCATTAATGTTCTTAAATCTGCCATTTTAACAATTACAGGACTTTAGCACGAAAGTTGCGAGAACTTTGTAAATTTAAAGTTTTAGATGGCATTCATAGATTATTATAAAATTCTTGGCGTAAATAAGAACGCATCCGATGCGGATATCAAAAAGGCTTATAGAAAACTAGCGCGTAAGCATCATCCTGATTTAAATCCAGACAATAAAGAGGCGCAACAGAAGTTTCAGCAGCTCAATGAGGCTAATGAAGTATTAAGCGATCCAGAGAAACGCAAGAAATATGATGAATATGGCGAAAACTGGAAGCATGCTGAGGAAATAGAAAAACAACGTCAACAGCAGCAACAATATCAGCAGTCTAATCCTTTTGGCGGTGGCGGCCAAGAATGGTCTGAAGCTTATTCAGGTAACTTTGACGAAGGTCAGTTCTCAGATTTGTTTGGAGATTTATTTGGTAGTCGTTCGGGTGGATTTCGAGGCAGTCAGCGGCAGTTTCGTGGACAAGATTTTCATGCCAGCTTAGAGTTAAGCTTAAAACAAGCATCAGAAACGCACAAGCAGACATTGGCTGTGAATGGCAAAAACATTAGAATCACGATTCCTGCTGGTGTTTATGATGGACAAGAAATTCGACTTCCAGGTTATGGTGGCGAAGGCGTAAATGGAGGCCCGAAAGGAGATTTATATATTACTTTTAGAATTACACCTGATGCAACTTTTAAACGCGATGGGGACAACCTATACAAAACTGAAAAAATTGATTTATACACAGCTGTTTTAGGTGGCGAAATCACATTAGCCACTTTTGATGGTGAAGTAAAATTAAAGGTAAAGCCAGGCACTCAAAACGGAACTCAAGTTAGATTGAGTGGCAAAGGTTTCCCTAAATATAAACAAGAAGGCAAGTTTGGAGATTTATTTGTGACTTATGAAGTAGAGATTCCAACGAAACTGAGCAGCAAACAAAAAGAATTATTCGAAGAATTAGCAAAACTGAAGTAAATCATGGAAACAAGGTATATTAAAATAACGGAGTTCTGCGAAAACGAGAAAATAGAAACTTCTTTTCTATTAGAACTTAATCGCGAAGGTTTACTCCATTTGGAGAAACAAGAGGAAGTGGAATACATTGATCAAAATGATTTACCACAAATTGAAATGTTTGCTCGTTGGCATTATGAATTGGGTGTTAATTTAGAAGGAATTGACGCCATGCGCCACATGTTAGAACGCATGAAAGAAATGCAAAGACAAATTCAAATTTTAGAGAAAAAACTACAGATATAAATCATCTGATTTCAAATTAAACAAAAAATATAATATAGAAATATATGGATCATAAAATCTCAATTTACGATAAAAACAATATGCCAAGCGAGGCCAAACAAGAAGCTATTGCTAACTTTCTATACACGCATTTAGATGAATATGGCGACGAAAAAAAGTATATTTCTAAGTGTATGGATTATGCCTTAGAAAAATTTGATTCTAAAGGCGGTTTCGTTATGACGATTGAAGATGGCGACACGATTAAAGCAGCCACCATTTTCAATCACACAGGAATGGGCGGTTACATTCCAGAAAACATATTAGTTTACATCGCTACCCATTCGGATCATCGTGGTGAAGGCCTAGGTTCTACCTTAATGAAAAACGCCATCGACCACGCAAAAGGTGATGTAGCTTTACACGTAGATAGAGATAATCCTGCAAAAGGACTTTATGAGAAATTAGGTTTTACTAATCCTTATTTAGAAATGCGTTTAAAGCGTTAATTAAATTAAAATTAGCACTAAAACCTACCCTAACTATTCGTTTAAAATAAAATGGCTGAATTAATAATACATACCGATAAAATAAAGGAAAACATCAAGAATTTATCTGCTTTTTTTGAGGAGCATAATGTTTATTGGAGTTTAATTACTAAGGTTTTTTCGGGTGACAAAGAGTTTTTAAAACAACTGCTAACAGATGATGTAATTGAAAACATTCAATCGGTTGGGGATTCGCGTCTAACAAGTCTTAAGAACTTGAAAGAAGTTAACCCAGAAATGCGTACGATTTATATTAAGCCACCTGCTAAAATGTATGTAGAAGAAATCATTAAATACGCGGATATCTCCTTAAACTCATCTTATGAGACTATTGAGGCTCTGAACGAGGAAGCCAAAAAACAAGATAAAATTCACCATATCATTATCATGATTGATTTGGGTGAATTGCGCGAAGGCGTTAACCGTTCTGATATTATAGATTTCTATGAAAAGGTCTTCGAAATGTCTAATATCTCGGTGCTAGGAATCGGATCCAACTTAGGTTGTATGTACGGAATTGAGCCGACCTATGAAAAGCTAGAAACTTTGGCAAATTATAAAGAACATATTGCCGAAAAATTCAATCGAAGTGTATATATGCTATCTGGAGGTTCGAGCATTACTTTACCGCTATTACGCGACAAAACAATTCCAGAGGGAATCAACCATTTCAGAATTGGAGAAGCCGCCTTTTTTGGCACCACTCCTGTTGAGGCTAGTCAATTTTTAAACTTAAATACCGACACCTTTGAGTTTAGCGCCAATATTATTGAGTTGGAACAGAAGCAATTGGTACCCGATGGAGAAATGAGTGATGCCAGCATTGGAAATATTGCAGAAATCGACGAAAAAGATAGTTCTAAAACAACTTATAAAGCAATAATGGACTTTGGCTTGTTAGATGTTAATCACGAAGACTTATCGACTACGGAGCAAACCAAAGGAATAAAATTTGTTGGAATGACGAGTGATATGATTGTGATTGATTTGGGTGACAATTTGGATAAAAACGGAAATCAACGTTTCAAAGTAGGTGATAAATTATTTTTTCAGCCGAATTATATGGCGGTGGCCAGGTTGTTAGTTTCTAAATTTATTGATCGGGTTTACGATTAATTATTCAGTCAGTGGATTAATGCCCTTAAAAGGGCTTCTTTGAATCCATTCCACAGGTTGATAAAACTTACTGAATATTGATTTCAGAACTTTATTCATCCAAGGATTTGTATGTTTTAAAAGTCCAAAGGTTTCAATGGGCTCAGCACCTACCGAACTTTTGATTTCCATCGCGGTACGAGAAAGATCTAAGCTATCAAATCCAAAATCTATCCCGTAGCATATCATTTGATATAGCATATTGAGGTATAATTGATTTTCCTTTTGTAATTCAGCATCATAACCCAAAAAACCAGCTTCTAATTGTTCATTATTTTCAATAATTGAATAAAACGAAACCAAAGTATCTTGTTTAAATCCACCGAATAACTTGAATTTATTCGGCATTTGCTTCTTCATTTCTACAAAATAATTCTCAGGCAATTGATACAGAGAAAAATCTGCATTATTCAAAACATTCAAATAGAGTTGATAAATTGAATCATTCCTCCTTAGAATTTCTTCTAAATTTAATTCTCGATAAACAATACCTTCGGATTTCTTAAATGCTCTCTTGGCTCTTGTTCTGTATTTAGTACGCATGGCATCGAGATAATCATCGAAGCTTTTCCATTCTTTTCTAAATTCGAAAACCATATTTGGCTGAACCGTAAAAGCTTGATATTCTTTAAAGATTTTCTCAACCCTTACTTTAGAACCCTGATAGAAGTCTTTGATACCCATTAGTTGAATCGGCAATTTTTCCTTTTTAGAAATCTGCCTGATTTCATTTAAGGCTTCTTTTAGTAAACTTAAAACCTCAAATTCATCTACATTCTCATCATAAACATAGGCATGTTCACCCGTGAGTTTTAAATTTCCAAGACACAGAATATTGATATTAAGAAGATTGAGCAATTCTTCTTTCATCGTGCTTGGATTATTTCTATAAACCTCCTCACCTTGAATACGCACACGCTGAACAATAGCTTTACCAACCAATTTATCTAATTGATAAACAGCAACATAAAACACATCCATATTCTCAGGCAATGCATTTTCTTGTGCTGTTAAATAAGGTATATTTAAAAATTCATCTTCACGTAGCCTATCCCACTCCAGTGGAAGTTCCAAAACAGAAGTATAAAGGCTGTAGCTTAAATGCGGCATAAATTAAGGCAAAATTAGAAAGTTTTGTGGTGGAATAATGCTTAGTTAAAATTAAATCCAGGAATATTAATTAGATTCCTTTTCAGACAGTTCTAACCAGCGCATTTCTGCCTCTTCAATTTTATCTTTTATTTGCTGATACTTTTCAGAGATTTCTGTGATTTGATCTAAATCCAAACTTGTGTCCGTTAATTTAGCTTCTAGCTCCTTACGTTTTTCCTCTAATGTAGGTAGGTCTTTTTCGATTTGTTTAAACTCTTTTTGCTCGTTATAAGTCAATTTATTCTCATTTAACTTAGGCTTGGGCTGTTGTTTAATTTCCTCAGATTTTTGCTTACTCGCCTCTAGCTGCTGAGCCTTTTGGTCTAAGAAATACTCGGTATAGGTTCCGTAGAAAGTTGAAATCTTACCTTGACCATCAAAAATCATTAACTCATCTACCACCTTGTCCATAAAGTAACGGTCATGGGAAACGATCAATAAACAACCAGAATAATCATTTAAGAATTGCTCTAAAATCGTTAAAGTAGGCAAATCTAAATCGTTAGTAGGCTCATCCAGAATCAAGAAATTCGGATTTTTATAGAGAACACTTAACAATTGTAAACGCTTTTTCTCACCTCCACTCAATCGGCTGATCGGCGTATACTGTTGTTGAGGCTCGAATAAGAATAATTGCAGGAACTGACTTGCCGACATAGAACCACCATTAGCTAATGGGAAGTTTTCTGCAATATCCGTTACAAAATCTATAACACGCTGCTCTGGTTTATATGAAATTCCATCTTGTTTAAAATGACCAAAAACTAACGTATCTCCTCTATCGATTTCTCCAGAATCTGGTTGAATATCACCTTCTAGAATCTTAAGAAATGTTGATTTACCAACACCATTTTTACCGATAATTCCAATCTTTTGACCACGTGCAAATAAGTTAGAATAATTATCTAATATCTTTTTCTCACCATAAGCAAAACTCACCTCCTCGAACTCTACAATCTTTTTACCCAAACGCGTCATCTGCATTTCTAATAAAAGATTTTGGTCCACAATCTTACGCTTAGCAACCTCTTCGGTTTTATAGAAAGATTGCTCCCTACTCTTTGATTTGGTAGTTCTCGCTTTAGGCTGGCGACGCATCCATTCAAGTTCTTTTCTATAAAGGTTTTTGGCCTTATCAATATTCGCTTGAAGGTTTTCGATTCGGTTCGCTTTATTGGTCACATAGGTTTCGTAATCACCACGATGAACATAAATCGTTTGATCTTCTAATTCCAGAATTTGTGTACAAATTGAATCCAAGAAATATCTATCGTGTGTCACTAAAAGCAAAGTTCGGTTCTCTTTGTTGATGAAATATTCCAGCCACTCCACCATTTCAATATCTAAGTGGTTCGTAGGCTCATCTAAGATTAATAATTGATGCCCTTCGTCAATCGAAATATCAATTAAAAATTTAGCTAAAGAAATCCTTTTACGTTGTCCACCCGATAGGCTTCCAATTTTTTGGTTTAAGAAATCAATCTTTAAGTTAGAGAAAATCTCCTCAAATAATGACTCAACATTCCAAGCATTCGCTTCATCAATTTGAGTCATTACATCTATCAAACGTTGATCAGAAATACCTTCGTTCAGATAAGATTGATATTTATTTAATAACTGCAACACCTCATTATCATGTGCATATATGATGTCTTTCGCCAACATATTCTCCTCGAAGTCATCACCTTGTTCTAAGGTATAAACATCGATTCCACGATGAATTTCAACCTCACCCGAATCAGGTGTTTCAACGCCCTGAATAATTTTTAATAAAGTAGACTTACCACTTCCGTTTTTGGCTACAATGGCAATATTATCGCCTTGATTGACAATAAAATTAACATCCTCAAACAAAGTTCGGATACCATAGGATTTAGTAAGATTGGTAATAGTTGCGAAAGTCACAGATATAATTTAATAATTCAACCTACAAATATACGACTAAGAGTAGACTCTTTCACTATGCCCTCCTATTCTTGAAGCATATCTAGAAATTCCTGCTCCGTTAAGATTTTCACAGTTCCGAGCTCTGTTGCTTTTTTAAGTTTTGAACCAGCATTTTCACCTACCACTAAATAATTTAATTTTTTAGTAACCGATGAAACCAATTTACCTCCGTTTTTTTCCACCATTTCCTTAGCTTCATCTCGCGTAAATTCAGTTAGTTTACCTGTAAACAAGAAACTCTGATCATTTAGTTTGTCAGAAACATTCTCATCTGCAACCGCTTCAAACTGCAATCCGTAATCCTTTAATTTTTGAATCATTTGAATATGCTCAGGATTCTCGAAATACTTCCTTACACTTTCGGCTATCCTAACACCGATTGTATCAATAGCCTCTAAATCTTCTTGCGAAGCATTCATAAGAGCATCAATGCTAGGAAAAGCTTTAACCAATTTTTTAGCAACAGTTTCCCCTACAAAACGAATTCCTAGTCCATACAAAACCTTATGAAAGGGTATTTCTTTAGATTTAATAATGGATTCAATGATGTTATTTGCTGATTTTTCGGCCATTCGATCCAATGGCAAAATATCTTCTTTCTTTAAATCATATAAATCTGCAATATTGTTTAACAATCCAGCCTCATGAAAAAGCGCAATTGTTTCAGCACCCACAGATTCCATATCCATGGCTTTTCTGCTCACAAAATGCTCTATTCTTCCTTTAATCTGTGGCGGACAACCATCTTCGTTTGGACAGTAATAAGCGGCTTCACCTTCCGCCCTTTCTAAGGGTGTATCACACTCAGGACAGGTTTTAGTAAACTCAACTTTTTCGGCATCGGTTGGGCGAAGATCTAAATTAACATCTACGATTTTAGGGATAATTTCTCCGCCTTTTTCTACCATCACTGTGTCTCCAATCCTAACGTCTAATTGAGCTATGATGTCAGCATTATGCAAAGAAGCACGTTTAACAGTAGTTCCAGCTAATAAAACCGGCTCTAAATTCGCCACCGGCGTAACCGCACCCGTTCTTCCTACTTGGTAAGTAATGGAGTTTAATTTGGTTTGAACTTGCTCTGCTTTAAATTTATAAGCCACAGCCCAACGAGGAGATTTGGCTGTATATCCTAATTCATTCTGCTGATGAATTTCGTTGACTTTAATTACAATTCCATCGATTTCATAAGGCAAATCATGACGAGCTTTGTCCCAATGATTAATAAAATCTTGAATTTCTTGTGCATTCTTACAAAGTTGAGCTGCACTTGGAACTTTAAATCCAGCTTTTCGTGCAAATTCTAACATCTCCCATTGTGTGTCGAAAGGAAGATTATCGCCCAATACGCCGTACATAAATGCCTCCAACGGTCGTTTGGCTACTTCGGTAGAATCTTGCATTTTAAGACTTCCGCTGGCCGTATTTCGTGGATTCATAAAAGGCTCAAGCCCTAATTCTTCTCTTTCTGCGTTGAGTTGCTGAAAGCCGGTAAAAGGAAGGATAATTTCTCCACGAACAAATAATTCTCCTTCGGTAGCAGTTTTTAGTTTTAAAGGAATCGAACGAATGGTTCTAACATTGGTCGTTATTTCATCACCTTGAAAACCATCACCACGGGTAACACCTTCGGCTAAATTTCCATCCACATATTTTAATGAAATCGAAGCTCCGTCATATTTCAACTCACAAACATAAGTCAAGTTAGTCCCCATGGACTTCTCTAGGCGCGCAATCCATTCCTCTACCTCTTCAAATGAATAAGCATTGCTCAAAGAATACATTCTATACTTATGCTCTATGGTTGGGAAGTTTTTGGTTACACTACCTCCTACACGTTGCGTTGGCGAGTTAGGACTTGCAAAAGCTGGATATTTCTCCTCTAGCTCCTGCAATTCGCGAAGCTTCATATCAAACTCGTAGTCCGATATACTCGGTTGGTCAAGTACATAGTATTTGTAGTTATGCTCATCTAACTCCTGAGAAAGCTCTTGAATTCTTTGTTCAATATTCATTGTAAATGCAAGTTTAATAGGTTCACAAATTACGGAATTCGGTTAAGATAAAATACATTGAAAAAAATTATTTTATCGAACCAATTTGTAATGAATGAATTAGATATTTGAACTCAATAAACTTCAAACTTTTTTCAATTTTAATTTTGTGGAGTCAGAAATTAATTTCTATATTTGCACTCGAATTAATCGAAAAGACCCATGGTGTAACGGTAGCACATCGGTTTTTGGTGCCGCTTGTCGGGGTTCGAATCCCTGTGGGTCTACAAATTTAACGATAACCCTCTGATTTTCAGAGGGTTTTTTGTTTTTACAGCCATTTTTACAGCCATTTTTGATATTTTTTCATAATAAATTTAAGCAACGATAGTTAATGATAGTTCTTTAAATTTAATTAACTTTTACAGTCTTGACAAAAGTACTAGATCGTCAAGTGGTGAAAATTATAATTTACACTTATTGTCATTATGTAATTTGCCATGACAATGGTTATGAACGATTACAGTTTTTTCACTGCAAAAATGGAAGTAGAGTGGCGTTTCAGCATGACATAAATTACATTCTGGCTGTTTAGGAAAGACCTGATTATCTAAAAATCTTTGACAAACATGATTATACTCAATATGGTGTAATATATTCTTGCCAACTAATATTTTATCGCAAATTGGACACATATAGTTCTGTTGGATTAGTTTAAATTGTCTAAAATATTGTTGTTTACCAATCCTATATGCATATAAGCGCCATTCTTTGCTGTATTTATGCAGGTTACCCATTTGCCGCTTTCGGTTTTTGGCTGAATACTTTTTAATAATTTCAGATTGAACAACTCTTTTTTTCATTTTTAAAATTTTTATTTACGCTTTAAAAAGAACCCAAAAGAGAAACCAGTCAAGGGTGAACTTGGTTCATTCACTTGCCCTTGACTGATTTTGATGGGGTTCAAAATTTGCGTGTATAAAAATTTAAATGAAAAGAAATGATTTAGTTTGTTTAATATTAACGATTGTATTCTGTAATTCTACCTAAGATATATGGCAAAGTATAAGACCACCAAACAAAAAGTCACCTCTAATTTTAGAAATAATCTTATGCGAAATATGGAACGATTTGATCGTACTAAAGCCACTCACTTCAATCGACCATCTTATGTCGTTAGCAGTTCTTTAAATCACTTCATTTTAGATAATATCCTAATGGTTAAAGGGGAATACTTTTCTACTTATACCGAAAACATCATTCGTGAGTATATTTCTTTTGTTGAAGGAGAGGATTGAGTTGTGTAGTGTCGGCGGTTCTCAGCTATACGTAGGCAGGGCTTTTTACCACTGAACTTCTACGAAGAACTGAACTTTAAACTTACAACCTTCCTGTTTTACGAAGCACGAAACCCCTGCTTGCGTATAGGTGATGTTGTGCGTTTGGTGTTCTTTTTCGTCTCGGTTTTCATTGTCGTTTTGGTCTTGCGTTGGCTTTGTAAGCTCTTTTAAAAGCCTTGGTCGAGCCTTGGCTGGTGCGGCTTTTAAATGTGCTTACAATTGCTTTGCAATCACGAACTCCAATCAAAATAAACATTAGTGAGTAAATAGCGTGGGCTTTACATTTTACTTATCAATTCCTTTGCTTTGTTCAACGTGTATGCTCCTTTAATTTCTTTCTTGTCAAAAACCATAAAATAGGCAAAGTCGTTTCCTGCTTGTCTTTCCCATTCATTTCCAAGTCTGCATTTTGCTTCGCTATCTGAACCGTCTAAATGGTCGCCTTTGGTTTCTATTAAAATCGTCTTTCCCGATTTTGTCTGCATTATGAAGTCAGGGTAATGGTTGGCTTTAAATCCGTTGATGTAAAATCCTTTTCCACGTTCTAAATTTCTATGCCAAAATTCTACATTTGAGGAAGTTCCAATTTCCATTGCAACACGTTCTTCAAAACCGTTCATCGAGCCTTCTTTTTCGTAAAGCGAATTTCCAATGGATGAACCTGTATTTCCCGGCACAATTTCGTTGCCTAATTTCCAATTTGCTTTGGTGTTTATTTTTTTGGATTTCAATAAGTCCATAAAACGACCTTCTGCATACGAGTCAGCCAATTGGCGGATTTTACCTTTTATTTTATCCGTATAACTCCACTTTCTTACTAAAATATCTCGAAGTTGTTCGGTGTTCATACTTTTCAAAATACGCCCAATGTAAACCTTGATTTCTTGGTCGGGAATTGGGTACATATTTCCAATAATTTGCATCATTTGATGCGTGATGTCAGTTATTTGGTTGTCTTTTGGCTTGGCTAAAATGTATTCTGCAATTGGGTCTTTTACCATATTGTCTTCAATCTTGGTAAAAGATGGTCTGTATTCGTTCTTTTTTGATTCTTCTAAATCAATTTTATACAAGTCAGATGAAATTTGGTCAAAGTCAATTTTGATGTCCTCGTCTGAAAGTTTGAAATCTTTGAGCAAGGATTCACGATTTAGCAATTCTTCTTCTGTGCCGAAAATATCACTTGCTGTTACTTTGATGAAAAACTGCGGAAACTCAATTTTGTCAATGAAATCCTTATTGGAATCCTTGACTTTATAGCGTTTTACTTTTGTGCCCATTTCTAGAAATATATTTTCGTCAACAGGTTGTTTTTCCTGTTCTTTTATTTGCTCTTCTAATTGTCGATTTTGTTCTGCCGCAATCGTTTCTATTTCTGCAATTACCGAAGTTGTTTCAGTTTCTTCTTCGCCTGCATTTGGGTCAAACGTTACTCTGTTTTTGTCTATCGTTTCTTCTTGTTCTTCGGTTTGTTGCTCTGGGAATAAGAAAGATTCAACTGGGTCAGTTGTAGCCGGTTTCTTTTCTTCTTCGGTCATTTTATCGACTTTGCGATAATCTTTTTCACTAAATCCTGATTCTTGCAAGCCTTTTACAATACTTTGCAAAGTCTCGTTGAACTTGGCAGATGCAGTAAGTACATAAGAAAGATTTAATTGAAAAGCTTTGTGTCTTTGTACATACGGCTGACGTAATACTCGACCTAAAATCTGTTCAACATCTACAGAGCTTGATTTGTCTGCTAATGATGCCAAAATGTAAGCAAATGGACAATCCCAACCTTCTTTTAATGCGTTAATGGTAATGATGTAACGAACTTCACATTCTTTGCTCATTAAATCAATTCCTTTCAATTCGTCAATACTGGCAGTTTTTATTTTGATATGACTTTCGGGAATACCTAAACCTAACAATTGTTCTTTCAGTTTTTCAAAAGTGGTGTTGTCGTCTTTGGTTTTTGGTTGTGCTTGAAACAATACAATTGGACGAATGTATTTTCCACCTTCGGCTTCTTGCTTTTTAGCAAGATTTTCCAATTTGCGTTGTAAGTGTAAAGCGTTGTTGATGACTTCCGTTTTATCGTGGTTGTTATAGACGATTACAGGAAGTTTTACCATATGTTCCTTTTTCAATTCAATAGCTGGAACAAGACTTACAATATTGCTATTGTCTTTTGGCGTTGCTGTTAAATCAAGAATAAATGAAGGATTTAAGTTTTTGAGCATATCTACACTCAAATCGCTTTCTGCGTTGTGGCTTTCGTCCACTACTAAGACTGGATTGAGGTAACGCAAAACATTGATTAGTGCCGTATCGTCTATTCCATCTAAAATATGTTCATTGTCTTTGTATTGGGAAACAAAGGATTCTAACTGTCCATTTTCTTGATACACTTTCCTATCATCTTTATTTCTGGCTCTTAAACTTGCAAAACTCATCACAAAAATACTCAACTGGTCTTTTACAACAGTTGGGTTAAAATTTGAACCTTGCAACAAATCTTCTTTTTGATAAATTTCTATTCGGTTGTTAAAGAGGGAATTGAGTTTTTGACGATAGGGATGTTCGGGATTGGATAGCGTGTTTACAGTTTGTTGCAATAAATTACTCCAAGGAACTAACCAAATAACCGCCTTGGGTTTTGCGGTATCATAAGCCGAAAATATGGTATGCAAAGCATTAACAGCTATAAAGGTTTTACCGCCTGCCGTTGGTACTTTCACGCAAACATGCGCTGCATTTGGAATGTTGTTTTTATAAGGTTCCATACCAGTACCATCCAATGGATTGTAAGGGCCAATTTTATCTTCCCAATATTGATTGAAAGCTTTTGCTAAACTTTTATGTTCTTGAACATAGCCCAAGTATTCTTCAAGATTCTCAATTACTTTTCGCTGATAACTTTTTAATTCCATATTTCTACTATTTTATCGTGCACAACATTTGTCCATTCTTTAAGCATATACTGATATCGTGCACAACATTCTACAAATATTTGTAGATGTTCTTGAAACGTGCACAAGAAATATTGATTTGTTGTGCATATTCACTTCCTTATTTAAGTTGCTGTCTATCATCTGTTTTTGAGTATTTGTAGCAATTCTACATTCATGTAATAGTTGAACTTGCCAATTTTTACTTTGGTAAGCAATCCTGCTTCTGCAAGGGTGTTCAAGTAGCTTGAAGCAGTGTTTCTGTGAATTTTTAATTCACGTTCCAAAAAACTGTTCTTGGTGTAAGGGTGCTTAAAAAGGATATTGATTAAATCGTGGCTATAGAAACTATAATTGCTACGGATTTCTTTTTTGTAGTCGTCCATCAGCAATTTTATTTTATTAACTACAACAATGGTTTCTTTAGCGGTAAGTTCAACGCCTTTTAGCATCCACACAATCCATTCTTCCCAACTGCCTTTGGTGCGA
>CAZKJO010000026.1:0-8790 GCA_964553105.1 uncultured Weeksellaceae bacterium
TTTAAATGTTCAACAGTTTAAATTTTTTTATGAAGAAACTTTACCAAAGATTAGCCACTGCTCTTATCTTCTTTACTATAGGGAGTATTGGCTTAAATGCCCAAACTGCTCAACAAAGAGTTGAGATTAAAAAATTAACCAATACGAGTGAACTCAAAAACTTAGGCCTTGAGCTTTCTGATTTTAATTTAAAAGAAAAGCCTAAGGCAGAAAGGATCGCGTTGCAAAGAGTTTGGGAAATTCAACTTATGCAAGTATTGAGTCAACCGCTATAAATAGTGTTGATGAAGCAAGGAAAAGACTTAATGTATATCCAAACCCAGTTAAATCAGGATTTGTAAACATTAAATCAAATGAGTTGAAAGATGGTTCTTATGAGCTGATTGATATGAATGGAAGTTTAATCAAGTTTGGAATTTTCACGGGAGAGTCTATTAAAATTAATGTAGATGGTTTACCAACTGGTAAATACTTCGTTAGAATCTCTAAAGATGGAAGACAAGCTACAGAAGGTATAATAATTCAATAATTATTGATTATTTGATTTTGAGATGAAAGGTGCACTCTAAGGAGTGTGCCTTTTTTTTGTTTTAAATTTAAGGCTTAATGCAAAAGTTTATTCAAATAATTACTAACTTAAAAATCTTAATCTCTACTTATGAATAAATTAGATAAAGAATTTTGGAATCAGCGTTGGAGAAATGGCGAAACCGGATGGGATATTGGTTATGCTTCTCCAGCAATTGTTGATTATTTTGATAAGATTGAAGACAAAGAAATTAATATATTAATTCCTGGATGTGGAAACGCCTACGAAGCAGAAGCGCTCAGAGAAAGAGGTTTTAATAATATTAGAATTTTAGATATTTCAGATGAAGCCGTTGCACGATTAAAGAAAAAGTATAAAGATCGTGATGAGATTGAAGTAATACATCAGGATTTTTTTGACCATCAAGGGCAGTATGATTATATCATAGAACAAACTTTTTTCTGTGCACTAAATCCTAACTTAAGACAAGATCATGCAAAAAAAATGCATGAATTGCTCCGACCTAAAGGAGTACTAGTGGGTTTAATGTTTAATAAAAACTTCGAATCAGATGGTCCACCATTTGGCGGAACCAAAGAGGAATATCACCCTATTTTTGAGCCTTATTTTAATTTTATACAATTCGATGAAACAAATAAATCCATTCCACCTAGGTTAGGAAGTGAGATTTTTATTGAATTGCAAAAGAAATTATACTAACTTTAAGCCATTAACCTTTAAAATTAAATGATGAAAAAACTATTAATGTTAAGTATTCTTTCAGCTTTCATGTTCTCTTGTTCAAGTGACGATGATGGAGTGGGTGGGAGCGTAGATCAAAGTGATTATTTTCCCGTTACTCAGAATGCCATGTGGTTTTATGATTTTAATCAAAGCCTGCAAGGAAATAACAACTCTGGAAATACGATTATAGATATCAATGGCTCAACCATGATTGAAGGTGAAGCCTACCAAATTTTAGATAATACTACTTATTTAATTGGGTCGATGAACCAGATTTTCTTTAAGAAAAACTTGAATAAAGAAGTTACTATTCGTCCAATGGTAGATGTTTTTAATGAATTTGTTGATTTTGGAGATATGAGATTTATTCAAAACAGCATGCAGCCAAATGCTGTGTTGGTAGAATCTGAAGCTCAGTTAGAAGGAGATGCGATGCCAATTCCGGAAAACGAAAGCGGAATCACGGGAACGGTTACGCCGACGACTTATATCACCATTAGAAATAGACATATCAATAAGACCAACAATATGACGGTAAATTCTATGAGCTACCAAGGAATTACTCATCAAAGAATGGAGTATGATATCAAGATGGTTTTAGATATTCAAGCGATGGTTGAGGTAGGAGGAGAAAGCATTCCATTAAATAGACAGCACGAATTGGTAGAGCAACAACAATACGGAACTTTGGATTTATTTTTAGCTAAAGATGTTGGAATTATTAAAACGGATTATGACTACTCTTTTAATGATTTAAACCTAACAACCAATATCAGTCTTGGCGGAATTTCAATTGATATTGCAGATTTTGCTCCTGAGGTTTTAAACTTTAATAATGCGCTAGACATGAGTGGAGCTGCAAGTATAAATGACTTTACTTTCTAGTTTTTAAACATATTTTTTAATAATAAAAAAACGCCCTTGAAATAAATCATTTCAAGGGCGTTTTGTTTTAACTAGAATTTGTCTGAATTAAAATTCAATATCTAATCCTAAATAAACTGAACCTGGCATTATCGGAGCCCAAACCATTCCACCATCAAAGTAATCTCCGAATGGATTTTGAACATCAATAATTGGATTGTCTTGGGTGTATCCTAAGATATTTTCAGCACCTAAATACACTCTGAGTGTCTTGTTAAATTGTCTTGCCATTTGTGCGTTTAACAAGAAGTAAGAATCAGCATAATCTGGTGTTTGAAACTCTACAGGATTTGTTGAGGTGTTTGGAATCCTTTGCTCTCCAACATATTGTAAAGTTGTATCAAAGCTCCACTGACTACCATTAGCCTTAATCCAAGTATTATAAGCTAAGTTCATAAAACCTCTATGCTCTGGCGTAAATGGCAAATCTTTAGCACCCGATAAATAATCACCTTGTGTTTGGTAATTCTTATAAGCTAATCTTGCTTCTAATCGCTTCACTGGTTCAAAATCCCACTGAATTTGGAATGCTCTAGCATAAGATTTTCCTTCCATATTATAGAAAAGAATCTTTTGCGTTGACTGATCTAAATCCGGTAAGATTTGATTTTCGAAATCTGTAATAAAATAGTCTGCAATAATATTCGATTTATTCCCGAAAATTCTAAATTCTTGGTGTAAGCTTATTCCATAGTTCCAAGCGATTTCTGGATCTAAACCATAAATATCACCGCCTCCGTCAATAATTTCAACGGTTCTGTTACTCGCTAAGAAGCTCTGAGCTTCAGAAAAAACATTGGCTGTTCTAAAACCTCTTCCTGCCGAAGCACGTAAGGTTGTTTTAGGGAACAAATCATATTTTAAATTCGCTCTTGGCGTAAACTGAGTTCCTGCCAAGTTGTGGAAATCTACTCTAGAACCTAATACGGCAGTCAATTTGTCTCCGGTATAAGTGTATTCGAAGAAAGCTCCTGGAACTGTTTCTGTTCTCTTGTAATTATTTACCTGATAAACCTCATCGAATTGATCATGTAAAAACGAAGCTCCAGCCTTGTACTTATGTAGCGTGCTGCCTAAAATGCTCTCAAAGATTAAATTAGAGTAAATTGAACGTTGGATACCATTGTAAGGTGTAGTCCCAAAGAAAGATTTCTGCTCATGATAAGTATATTGATTCATCCAGCCCAAAGATTGGTAAGGTTTATCTTTAAATACGTATCCTGTTTTGTTCCAAACTTGAAACCTAGAAATATCAATCCCAACACCATATTTTTCTGTACCTAATTTATGATAATCCTCTACAAAATCAATTTGTCCCGCGGTTCTGTGATCGTCTATAAAGCTAATGCCGAAATGTGTACCAATTCCTGAATGATCTAAATCATTGTAATTCAATAAATAAGTTGCATTCAGTTGTTTTCCAATAGGTTGGTCCATAAAACCATCGTCGTTGTTGTCTTGTCTATCTAAAGTTGCATTGGCGTGGGCTAAAAAGCTATGAGCCCATTTAGCATTAATGGTATCGGCATGCACTATATTTCCTTCAATTCTTGAATTGGTATCTCCAAAAAAGTTAAGAGATGTTTTGTTCTTATCGTGAGTTTTAAATAATTCTGTATTAATCTGTCCAGAAATAGACTCATAACCATTGGTAACAGTACTTCCTCCCTTGGTTAATTGAATTCCCTGAACCCATCTTCCTGGAATGAAATTCATTCCATAAGCGGATGCTAAACCTCTAATTTCTGGTAATAATTCTTTAGTAATCAAAGTGTATTTTTGATCTAATCCTAACATTTTGATTTGCTTGGTTCCAGTTATCGCATTGGCGTAATTCACATCAACCGTTGCATTGGTTTCAAAGCTCTCCGAAAGGTTACAACATGCTGCTTTTAATAATTCTTTTGAATCGATATTAAATGTCAATCCAGCGCTTTTCCCGTCTAAAGCTGTTGCGGCTTTATTTCCTACAGCGTTAACATTGGCTAGACTAATTGCGTCTTCATTTAACCAAGAGTAATCCTCATCTTCTTCTGATTCCGTGTTGCTAACAGCAACATTCCTCTGCTCTGGTGCGGCTTCACCATCTACATGAGTACCTTTGCTGTTTTCAATGTTCTCCCAAACTGTTACTCGATCATACAAACAGCAATCTGGTAAGTTATTGTAAGCTTTGTCATCTGCTGTATATAATTGATTATCGTAACCTGCGGCAGCAACACGGCGCATAATTTTGTCTAAGCTAGTTTTACTATCGTCAAAATCTAATTCCAATACTTTGGTTTGAATATTCCAAGTTCCTTTGGCGGTTTCTTCTTTACTAACTGCAGTTTCTATGGTTTCTTTACACATGCTGCAATTTCCACGAACCAAGATTTGCTCTTTAAAGCCTGATGATATAGTGATAGCTTTAACTTGGTTTGAAGTTTTTGTTGCAACCTCTTGGGATGCTTCAGCTTGTCCATCAAAATGAGTTCCTGCGCTATTTTCAATATTATCCCAAGAAGTTACGCGATCATATTGACAACAATCGGCTAAATTTCTATAGTCTTTGTCGTCTGCCGTGTATAATTGATTATCGTAACCAGCCGCCGTAACGCGACGCATGATTTTATCTAAATTAGTCTTTTTAGCATCAAAACTTAGTTTTAATACTTTGGTTTTAACATTCCAAATTCCTTCAGCTGAATTTTCTTTTTTAACTGCATTTTCAATGTTGTCTTTACACATTCCGCAATTTCCACGTACCAAAATTTCTTCGGTGGTGATTGTACTTTTTTGTCCAAATAATCCAATGGATAGGAGCAGGCTTAGTACAATATATATATGTTTATACATTCTTTAATTTTTTGATTTAATTTTAAAATATCTTTAAGAAATTGAATATTAGCGCATTAATTCTGTACCCATATTGAATTAAGCCTATTTGTATTTCCTTTTAAGATTAATGATTTAAGTGGATTTTAAGTTTTAATGAATAAAACAAAATCCTTTCGAAAAGATTTTCGAACCTAAGATGAAGCATAAATCTACTGAGGATTATTTCAGTTGTTTAGCTTAAGAATAAAATTAAACCTGTTTTGGAGGATTCCAAAAAGCAAGAATGAATTGTTGTTGAAATAAATCCTGAAAGTATGAGGATTGGTTCAACGAGCTAATTTCTTCTTTAATAGAAATTTCTGCATTTTGAGAAGGTGGTTCAATGGAATGAGTAACCACATGAGCCGCATGATCTTGACATTTATCTTTGCAAGTGTCCTTACATGAATGTTGATTGGCAATATCGTTTTCGTGACAAGATTTCGCAACAATAGAATCTGAATCGGCCTCTACATCTACACAACACATCATTTCTTCCTGCGCTTGATAGTTGAGCTGAAAATTAAGCCCAAGTGATGGCGTTGCTATGAATAGCAAGGATAAAAATAAATGAGATATAAATATAAATTCTCGCATCGTTAGCAAAAGTACAAAACATATTTTAAATGGTATGATTTTAAATAACAAGATTCTAATTAAGAATTCATAAGTTTAAGTATATAATTTATAGATTTCATATTTTTAGTATGAATTTCTTAAGATAATTATTTAAACTTCGATGAATGTTTATTTTCTGTGTTAAAATGTGATTTAGGTGACTGGGAGTTCGCAAAAAATTTGACTATTTTTGCACAAACGATTTTAACATGACAGACAACATACACGAAACCATCATTGTTGGTTCAGGACCTGCCGGGTATACAGCAGCTATCTATGCAGCACGTGCAGATATGAACCCACTAGTTATCACAGGAATGGAGCCTGGAGGTCAACTTACAACGACCACAGATGTTGAAAACTACCCTGGATATCCAGATGGAGTTATGGGACCAGAGATGATGGGTGATTTCCAAAAGCAGGCTGAAAGGTTTGGAGCGAAAGTGATAATGGATATGGTAACGGAAGTTGAGCTATCCAATGAAGTAGGAGGCGTTCACACACTAACCACCATGAATGGTGATATTTATAAAACGAAAACCGTAATAATCTCTACTGGGGCTTCTGCTAAATATTTAGGTCTAGATGATGAGAAGAAATACATGGGAAGTGGTGTATCTGCTTGTGCAACTTGTGATGGGTTTTTCTATAAAAACCGTGATGTCGTAGTTGTTGGAGCTGGAGATACTGCCGCAGAGGAAGCAACTTACTTAGCCAAGATTTGTAATAAAGTTTACTTATTGGTGAGAAGAGATGAGTTCCGTGCTTCTAACATTATGGAAGAGCGTGTTAAGAATACACCTAACATTGAGATTATGTATCATACAGAATTAAAAGGTATGAGTGGTGATAAAGTGGTTGAAAAAGCACATATTATCAATAACCAAACAAATGAAACGAGTGAGTTGGCGGTAGATGGTGTTTTTATTGCAATTGGACACAAACCTAACACAGATTTATTCGTTGGTAAATTAGATATGGACGAAACAGGTTACTTAATCACTGAGCCTAAATCAACCAAAACTAAAGTTCCTGGAGTATTTGCTGCTGGTGATGTTCAAGATAGTATCTATCGACAAGCTGTTACTGCTGCAGGTACAGGTTGTATGGCTGCCATCGATGCGGAAAGATATGTAAGCGATTTGTAAAAAATTATGCTGAATCAAATAATATATTAGGAAGTCAAAAGGCTTCCTTTTTTTATTAGATTTAATTTAAAAATTACTCAAAAAAAAATCCCTTCGACAAGGTCAAAGGGAATCAAAAATCTATCAATTAATAATCAACTACTTTCTACTTTTCTCTTAAATCACGTTCAATTTTTGCTATAATCGGTTTTAATTCATTTAAAAGCTTAATACTTCTATCCAAACTTTTATGATTCTTATCTTGTAATTGAATCTTTAAAATTTTTGCCTTTAAAATGTCCATTTTAAATGCTGATCCTTCAATCTTCGTTGGGAATACTGTTTTCGCCTCTTTTTCATTCGTAGGAGAACCAGCACTTAACCATGATGATAATACTAAACCTAAAATTAACAATGATTTTTTCATATCTTCAATTTTTAATAAAAATCACTTAAACAAACTATTTATTAACTGTTTCGTAATTCTGAGTGCAAATATACGGCGCATATTGTGGATTCAACAATGACTTTTGTCGTGTTTTTTAATTAAATGCTTGTTTTTATATGACCTTTGTCACATTCAGATAATAGGCATTCACTTTACGTCAAAATCGACTCAATTTTATGTGTGTTTTGAATATGACTATGATGTTTATTTTCAGTATTTTTGAGTCTTAAAATTTTTTAAACAATTATAATGGATCAAATATTTCAACTTATTCAAGAAGAAAAGCAACGCCAAATCAACGGTATCGAGCTTATTGCTTCAGAAAATTTCGTTAGTGAGAATGTATTAAAAGCTATGGGTTCTGTGTTAACCAACAAATATGCAGAAGGTTACCCAGGTAAAAGGTATTATGGTGGCTGTGAAGTAGTGGATAAAGTAGAGAATTTAGCCATTGATCGTTTAAAAGAATTATTCGGTGCTGAGTATGCCAACGTACAACCACACTCGGGATCTCAAGCCAATGCAGCGGTTTACCTAGCTTGTTTAAAACAAGGAGACAAAATCATGGGATTAGACTTATCTCATGGAGGTCACCTTACGCACGGATCTCCGGTTAACTTCTCTGGAATTCGTTTCGAAACTTGTTTTTATGGTGTTGACAAAGAAACAGGTCTTATCGATTATGACGCGATGGAGGAGACGGCTAGAAAAGAAAAGCCTCAACTGATTATTTGTGGTGGTTCGGCTTATCCTAGAGATATTGACTATGCTAGATTCAGAAAAGTAGCCGATGAAGTTGGTGCTTTATTAATGGCTGACATTGCTCACCCAGCAGGGCTTATCGCAAAAGGTTTATTAAACAACCCAGTTCCACATTGTCATATTATTACTTCTACTACCCACAAAACATTACGTGGACCAAGAGGTGGAATCATTATGTTAGGTAAAGACTTCGAAAATCCTTGGGGTAAAACATTCAAAGGAAAACCAAGAATGATGTCTAGAATTTTAGATAGCGCTGTATTCCCTGGAAGTCAAGGTGGACCTTTAGAGCACATCATTGCTGCTAAAGCGGTAGCTTTTGGTGAGGATTTAACGCCAGAGTTTGGGGACTATGCCAAACAAGTAATCAAAAATGCTAATGCTCTAGCAGAAGAATTAGTGAAGAGAGACTATCAATTAACTTCTGGTGGTACAGAAAACCATATGATGTTAATCGATCTTAGAAATAAAGATATTACGGGTAAAGAAGCAGAAGAAGCTTTGGTGAAGGCCGATATTACTTGTAATAAAAATATGGTTCCTTTTGATGATAAATCTCCATTTGTGACTTCTGGAATTAGAATCGGTACTCCAGCGATTACAACCCGTGGTCTTAAAGAAAAAGATATGGTAAATATTGCTGAATTCATTGATAAGGTAATTTCTAATCCAACGGATGAGAATAATTTAAAGAATATAAGTAAAGAAGTTCATGAATTAATGTCAACTTATCCACTTTTCCAATGGTAAATGCAATATAATTTAACAATCATTTTATT
>CAZKJO010000026.1:8890-19702 GCA_964553105.1 uncultured Weeksellaceae bacterium
CAACTTATCCACTTTTCCAATGGTAAATGCAATATAATTTAACAATCATTTTATTCGTTTTACTGCAACTGTTAGTAAACGCACAGGGATTGCCTAACGATTGTGTACATTATATTCAAGTTTATGATATTAATTTAAATGTTGCTGGCGCTGGAGCTCTGGAAATTGGTGATTAAGTATGTAATTCACAGGAACACAATTCACTCTGACTGCAAGTAACAATTAAAGAAACAGGAACATTAGGTTTTACGCTAACACCCGAAAGTCTTTCTATCCAAGAGGATTATGACTTTTGGGTGTTTGGGCCTAATGCACAATGTGGTAATTTGGGTGAAGCGATTAGATGCTCAACCACAAACCCACAAGCCGCCGGACAAGCCAATAACCATACGGGCTTAAATGAATGTTTAAAAGCGGATATATTGGTCTGCTCAACTCAGATGAACACTAGCTTATAGAAAAATGTTTAATTTTTTTAATTCCTAATTATTTTAAAATGAATAGCTTAATAATTGAATTTAAAATTCTAGTAAAAAAGTGATTTTAGGATTTTTAAAATTAAAATTTATTTTGTTCTTTTGCCCTGTAGTTTAACTATTGCGGGAGTAGCTCAATTGGTAGAGCTTCAGCCTTCCAAGCTGATTGTTGCGAGTTCGAGTCTCGTCTCCCGCTCAAATTATTCTTATTTGGTTCATGTAATTTTCCCTTCTAGAACCAAGTTTCAAAATCCAAATAAACTTTAATAATTCATTCAATTTTAAGTCTAAATTCAATGTTTAGATCTTGAAGTATTTTGTGATTCTTGTTAATTGCTACAGTTGAATCTATGTTGAGTTAAATAAAATCAAGACAAATTTAAGTGGCTTACTTTCGTTTAATTTTAAAAATAAAAAATGGCATCAACTTAAAGTCAATGCCATTTTCTTGTCCTCGTGTAATATGTTTATTTCATCCCATTCAAAGTTTTCTGTATAGCTTCGATTTGTTTTTCCATCGATGGAGAAGGATTAGCTTTCGCTGCTTCTGTTTTAATTTTCATCGCTCTTTCTACCATCATTTTAATATATGGTAATGCCATCGGTTGAGATTCTTTTAATTGATTATAAACTAGCTCTTGAAGTCTTAAGACTTTACCAGTCGCTTGTGGGCTGTCCGTTGACATAATCCACACAAAAGCATCTTCTGCAGGTTTTGCCATCGAAGGGTCTTGCATCGCGGTAAAGCTATAAAATGCGGCTAATTCAGCAATAACATTAAAGTGCGTTGTATCATTTTTAGATTTCCAATAAGGAATCAAGCTCGCTAATAAATCTGGAGATGTAGCCAAAACATCGTCGTCTAGTCCTTCTGATAATTCTAAAGCTCTATTTTTATCCAACTCCATAATTCCTAATAATCCAGCTGCTTGAACTGAGAATGATTCTGACTTTAAAGCTTTTTCAAATGTGCTTATATACTTATTATCATTTAAGGAAACCAAGTTTTGTAAAGCCGCCGCCTGAACTAGCGTTTCTGGATCTGAACTCGCCAAACTCTCGACTTTGCTCAGCCATCCTTTCTTGTTTTTCAAACTTGAAAACTCAATGCTTGATAAGACTTGTTCGCGAATTCCATCATAAGGATCGTCCAAAGCAGCTAATAAGGTCTTTTCAGCTATTTCACTGGTTAATTGTTCTCCAGATAATTCTTGTAAAGCCAACATTCTGTCAGTGTACTCATCTTTTGCCCATTGATAACGATTCGCATTTTCCTGAGCAGTGAAATCTTGTGTGATTTCCGCAATTAAGTCATGATCAGCATTTACTAAAACCAAATCAGCCTCTTTGTTAGTTTTAAATTTAAAAGTATTTACGGTTTTCTTTTCTACCCAAACTTGATGTCTTTTAGCTTTTCCGTTTTCATAAACGTCAATCGCAAACGGGAACTCAAATAGAGGTGTTTGATTTTGTTTAATATGAACGGTTGCTGTTGTAGCATTTTTCTCAACTATCACATGCATTTTTGGGTGTCCATGTCCATAAAACCATTGGTTGAAGAACCAGTTCAAATCACGACCACTTACTTCTTCCATCGCCAAACGAAATTGGTGTGCTTCTGCTTTTCCATATTGATTGTCTCTCAAATATTTCTGTAATCCTGCAAAGAACGCATCATCGCCTAGGTAACTTCTCAACATATGTAGGATATAACCTCCTTTGTTGTAAGTCACATGATCGAACATATCTTGAATTTTCTCATAATCAAACCTTACCAAGTCCTTATTGAAATTTATATCTGCAAAGTAAGATTGTAAATCTTCAAATCTATGTTCATCTGCCGATGCTTTTCCGTATTTATGTTCTCTCCATAAATACTCGCTATAGTTCGCAAATGCTTCATTCATAGATAGATTTGGCCAGCTTTCAGATGTAACTAAATTACCAAACCAGTGATGCATTAATTCATGGGCAATTACATCTTCCCAGATATTATCATCTACTAATTGTCCGTGTTTTTGTTGAGCTCTATCTAAATGTACTACAGCTCCTGTATTTTCCATTGCACCACTTACATAGTCTCTAACCACTATTTGCGAGTATTTATCCCATGGATAAGGATAATCAAATAATTCTGAAAAGAAAGTCATCATTTCTGGGGTATTCCCGAAGATTTCCTGAGCATATGGAGCGTATTCATGTTCTACATAATAATCAACCGGAATGTTTTTCCATTTATCTTTAATCACAGCAAAATCTCCAACACCCATAAAGAATAAATATGGAGCATGTTTTAAAGTTTGCTTCCAATAATCTGTTCTGGTGTTGTCATTATTCTGAGTTTGCTTAACCAAAACTCCATTCGAAAGAGTTACATATTCAGAAGGAACCGTCATGTACAATTCTTGAGAAGTTTTTTGGTTTAACTCATCAATGGTAGGAAACCAAGCCGAACTTGAGGTAGGTTCTCCTTGTGTCCAAATTTGAATCGGTTTGTTCGGGTCTTCACCTTTGGGGTTGATAAAGTATAAACCTTTAGCATCAGAAATAGCGCTTCCTCCCGCTGCAGCAACCTTTTCTGGCTGAGCTGTGTATTTAATATAAACGGTATATTCTTCGTCTTTTTTATATGTTTTATCTAAATCGATACGCAACATGTCATTTTTATACTCATAATTGATTTTTGAGTTTTTTCCATTTTTCACCAATGCAACTTCATGAATCAACATAGATTGTGCGTTTAGGCTTAATGAATCAGTTGGATAGAAATGCGGCTTTAATGTAATCCAAGCTTCGCCAGGCATGGTTTGATTTTCATAATTAAAAGAAACCTTAAGCTTGGTGTGTTCTAAATTATTGATTCTTTCTGCCTCTGGATGATAAACTTCTTGTCCGAAACCCAAGAAAGTTGAGAGAAAGAATAAGTAAATAAATAGATGTTTTGGATGCATTGTTATTGATTTATAAAAACTTGACGAAATTAAGAAATGTTTCACATTAAATAGGTGATAATAGATAGATTAACTTTAATTAAAGGATTACATCATTAATTTTATTTCTATTTTTGAGAAATTGAAAATTAACAATATGAAATATACTTCGATTTTTACTTTGGTTTTATTCCTTATTTCCTTTACGGATTTAAGTGCGCAACTATCAGAAAAACAGATTGATAAATTAGTTCAGGAGAGCATAAAAACTTTCGATGTTCCAGGGATTTCTGTTGGAGTGATAGAAAATGGAAAAGTAGTCTATGCCAAAGGACATGGCGTAAGGTCATTGTCGAATAAACAGCCAATGAACGAGAATACTTTGGTGGGCGTAGCATCTAATTCCAAGGGTTTCACTTGTTTTGCCTTGGCTTTATTGGTAGATGAAGGGAAATTGAATTGGGATGATAAGGTAAAGAAATATATTCCTGAATTTGATTTAAAAGATAAATATGCTGCCAACGAATTCACTATTCGTGATTTGGTAACACATAGAAGTGGTTTGAGCTTAGGTGCTGGAGATTTAATGTTCTTTCCAGAAGGAAACAACTACAGCATTGATGATGTAATTCATGGAGTGGCACAATTAGAACCTGAAAGTTCTTTTCGTTCTAAATTTCAGTACAATAATAACATGTATAATATTGCAGGAGAGGTTTTGCGTCGTGTAAGTGGTTTAACTTGGGCTGAATTTATCGAAACAAGAATCTTACAACCTGTAGGAATGAAGAATTCTAAAGGATCGTACAATCGTGTGAACGATAGAAGAAATATAATCGATGCACATGCACCTGTGGCGGGGACTATTACACAAATTCCACATGATTGGAGCGAATTAGCTAATCCAGCTGGAGGAATTATGAGTAATATTACAGATATGCTTACTTGGGCTGAGTTTTTAATGAATAACGGTGTTACAAAGGAAGGTAAAAGACTTATTAGCGAAGAGCAAATGCATGAATTATGGACTTTGCAAACACCAATTCCAGTTGCTAAAAATCATCCTTATGATACTAATTTTTATGGCTATGGATTAGGTTGGTTCTTGAGTGATGTAGCAGGAACTTTAGAGGTAACGCATTCAGGGGGATTAATAGGAACTGTTACTAAGTTTACTTTATTACCTGAGAAGAAAATAGGAATTGTTGTATTAACCAATCAGCAATCTGGAGCGGCTTTTTCTGCTATTAATAATGAAATTAAAGATAGTTATTTAGGTTATAAAAATAGAAATTGGGTAAAGAAGTACGGCGATCGTATGGATAATTATTTCACCGAAGTGAATCAAGAAAAAGCTGATGTTTTTGCTAAGGCAATTGAATTTCAATCAAAAGGATGTATCACTGATAAGGAGCAGATTATTGGAAAATATAAGGATGCATGGTTAGGAGATATTCATATTGTTGAAGAAAATAAAACTTTGAGAATTTCTATGGATAATCAACCTCAATTAAAAGGAGAATTAATTCCATATAATGCACATACTTATATTGCTAAATGGGATAACAGAAGCTTTGATGCTGATGCGTTTTTATTATTTAATTTTGATGAAAACGGAAAATCAACTGGCTTTAAAATGAAACCAATTTCTAGCATCACCGACTTTAGTTTTGACTTTGTGGATTTAGATATTAAAAGAATAGAAGAGAAATCTACAGATAAGTAATTAGGTTAAATTAATAAAGTTTAGACTGTTTTATATGAAATGCAAAATCCCATCAGTAGATGGGATTTTTAAGTTTCTTGTTTTTAAAACTTTATTTAAAATTAGCTTAATCCTCTGTCTTTAAATTATCACCGTCCTTTGTGTGAAGTCTTCTAAAGATAAAAGCAGTGAAAAAGGTTAATAAACCAATGGTTATAAATGTATATCTAAAAGCTTTGTGGATCTCTACTTCGCCCGAACCAAATTGATTTTGATAAAGGTTTAACACCGACATACCAATAGCAATACCAAATCCAATTGCTAATTGCTGATTAACCGTCAATAAACTGTTACCACTACTATTTTGATAATCTCTTAAGTTAGAAATCGCAATTGCATTCATGGCTGTGAATTGAATCGAGTTGAGTATACCCATTAATATCATCACCGGAATAAACCAAATAATATTAGCGTCTAATCCTGGTATGGCCAAAGTCATAATTAAAATTCCGAGCATTCCAGTATTAAATCTTAAAATCTTTCGATATCCAAACTTATTCATCACCGGAACTACCATGGTTTTACCAAACATGGCGGCCAATGCCATGGGTGCAACAATCCAACCTGCTAATGAGGCAGATTTGCCATAAGCAACTTGAACCAAGAGTGGTATTAATAAAGGTATGGAGCTAATTCCAATTCGGGTGGCTAAATTACCAATCACACCTACGCGGAACGTACGAACTTGAAATAAATGTAAGGGGAAAAGTGGTTTTAAAGCTTTTTGAGCATGTTTAAAATATAAATACAACATAAGGAATCCTGCCATGAGCAGCACCAGAATAACCGAAGTATTCTTTGGGTGACCTAATAATTCTAAGCCAACTGAAAGTAAAACGGATGCCGAACCAAAAATGAAAAATCCTTTTAAATCTAATTGTGGTTTTTCTTCTTTGTAATCGGGCATATATTTTAAACTAAACAATAAACCCAAAACTCCCATCGGAATATTGATAAGGAAAATCCAGTGCCAACTAACCCATTCAACTAAATATCCACCAATCAATGGTCCAATAATCGGACCTACTAAAGCTGGAATAATAGCATAATTCATGGCTCTAACAATCTCGTTTTTTGGGTAAGTTTTAATCATCGAAAGTCGAGCTACAGGTGTCATCAATGCACCTCCTAAACCTTGAAAAACTCGCGCCATGTCCAACTGTAGAAGATTTTGGGACATAGCACAAAACAATGAACCAAGGCTAAATAATATCAAGGCGAGCATAAAAATCTTCCTCGTCCCGAATTTATCCGCTAAATACCCGCTCACCGGAATAAATAAAGCCAAAGTTAGAACATAACTAATAATAGCTGACTGCATGTTCAGCACAGATTCGCCCAAATCTTCGGCGATAGCAGGTAATGCAGTGTTCAGAATCGTAGAATCCAACATTTGCATAAAAATAGCCGTCGCTAGCAAATAGGGCATAAAGCGCTTGACATCTTTTGATGCTACTGTTGAACCCATATAATTATTTTTCTAAAGCTTGAATTAAGTCTTCTAAAGTTTTATTTTTCTCCTCGTTGTCCATTTTTCCTTTGAACTCTTTTAACTTAGCAATGGTGGAGGATTTGCTCTCGAGATTGATTCCATTGATTCTGCCAACTAAATCTTCAATAACTTGATCGGAATAGTTCGCCAAGTTAATTTGATTGATGATTGTTTCTATTTCCATATTATATTTTTATTTAAAATTACTAAAATTAAATTTTAACGAACTTAGGCAAATCAATTAAACAAGTCCTATAATTCCATCAACCACTTTAGGGTATCTACATTATCTGCATAATCCCATAAATGTGGTTGCTGAGCATGTCCAAAAGGAATACCATTTTCAGATTTCTCCACAATAGCTTGAATTTTTTCTTCGTTTTGAGCTAAATGCTCTCTCAATTTATCTTTATCTTCATAAAACTCATAAGAAACTGTGGCGATAGGAGAGAAGAAATCTTCATCTTCTTTAAGCAAAACAAATCCATTTTCCAAAATCGGAAGTTGCTTCATTAAATATATCGTTCTGAAATAGTCGTAATTGTTGGCGTATTTATGATGGTGAATGATGTCTTTCCAAGGATATAGTGCATTGAAAATTTTGTCTATATCATAACCTTTGGGTAAAAATAATTTGGTGATATTTCTGCAACCTAAGCCAAAATATTGCAACATATCATGTGCTAAACCTTCTAAATCCTTTTCAGTTTCGCTACCATCTAAAATAGCTACTGACGTACGATTTCGCCGGATTAAATTCGGTACGTTTTTAAAGTAAGCCTCAAAATATCGAGCTGTATTATCGCTTCCCGTAGCAATTACAGCATCATAGTTTTCTAACCTTTCTACACTTTCATACTGCTCCTTAAATTCGGGCTCTATCTGGAATAAAAGGTCCAAAACATAAGGAATCAAAATATCATCTTTGCTCGAAAGCTTTACCTGAGCTTTGTTTCCCGAGATTAAAACCGTTAAAATATCATGAAAACCAACCATAGGAATATTACCTGCAGCAACGATTCCAATAGTTTTATTTTTAGACTCAATTTGCGCATAAGGTTCAAGCCATTTTTCTAAGTTTTCTTTCTTCAAAGCTTCTGCCCATGATTTTAAAGCATATAGTTGATTTTCAATCGTAAACCAACTGTTTTTGGCTTTAGAATATTCGAGTATTTGATTGAATTTTTCTTGTGCTTCAGAGGCATCTTTCCTGTCAAAATCATTTACGAACGATTCTAAATAATTACCTAAAACAGAAAATGACTCTATTCGTTTAGCAGTTTGCATCTTTATTGTTTAAATTTGTACAAATCTAATATAAAGTATTATGGCAATCAAAATAACAGATGAATGTATAAATTGTGGAGCTTGTGAGCCTGAATGTCCAAATAATGCAATCTACGAGGGTGCTATGGATTGGCGCTTCTCAGATGGAACTGATTTAACAGGCTATGTCGTAGGGCATAATGGAAGATCTGCAGATGCTGATGAGCCTCAAGAGCCTATCAGTGATGATGTTTATTTCATTGTAACAGATAAATGTACGGAATGCAAAGGATTCCACGATGAGCCTCAATGTGCGGCAGTGTGTCCAGTGGATTGTTGTGTTCCAGACGAAGATCACGAAGAGTCTGAAGCAGAATTATTAGCAAAAAAGGAAATGCTTCACTTATAATATTAAAATCCCAACCCGTAGAAGGCCGTGTTTATTAGTTTAAACGCGGCTTTCTCATTTTTATATAGAGTCGATGATAATAATTTATATGCATAACCACATAAGTTTACTTTAATTTATTCATAGAATTCGTAAAAAAGATTTAAACTAAATATTAAGTAATAGCTATAAATTTTAATTAAATTTGATGCATAAACCATTAAAATATGAAACGACACAATTTCAGCGCTGGACCTTGTATTTTACCACAAGAAGTTTTTGAACAAGCTTCTAAAGCGGTACTTAATTTTAACGCTTTAGATCTTTCCATTCTTGAGATTTCTCATAGAAGTAAAGATTTTGTTCAAGTCATGGAAAACGCCAGAAGTCTGGTAAAGAAATTACTTAAATTGGGAGATGATTATGAGGTTTTATTCTTGCAAGGTGGAGCTAGCTTACAATTTGTAATGCTTCCTTTTAACTTGGCAAAAGAAGGCGGAAATTCTGCTTATCTAAACACAGGAACTTGGTCGTCTAAAGCTATTAAAGAAGCTCAAAGACTTTCAAATGTTGATATTGTTGCCTCTTCTAAAGAGCAAGGATTTAATCATATTCCAAAGGATTATACAGTTAATGAAAATGCAGATTATTTCCACTGCACTTCTAATAATACCATCTACGGAACGCAAATGAAATCTTTTCCAGATGTGAAAGTTCCGTTGGTTTGTGACATGTCCTCAGATATTTTTTCGAGGGAATTAGATTTTACCAAGTTTGATTTAATTTATGCGGGAGCTCAGAAAAATATGGGACCTGCTGGAGCTACTTTAGTAGTAGTTAAGAAAGATATTTTAGGTAAAACAGGTAGAGATATTCCTGCTTATTTAGATTATCAAGTGCATATCGACAAAGATTCTATGTTCAATACACCATCTGTGTTTGCGGTTTATGTTTCTATGTTAACGCTACATTGGTTAGACCAGCAAGGTGGAATTCCCGCGATTGAAAAGATCAATCAAGAAAAAGCGAATTTATTATACGCAGAAATCGAGCGAAATCCAATGTTTAAAGCTTATGCTGTAGCAGAGGATCGTTCTACGATGAATGCAACTTTTAATTTGGTGGATGAGGCTTATCAAGAGAAATTCGATGGTATTTGGAGGGATGCTGGAATCAATGGTTTAAAAGGACACCGTTCGGTAGGTGGTTACCGCGCAAGTATGTACAACGCTCTTAGCTTAGAAAGTGTAGAAGTTTTAGTGGATTGTATGCAAGAATTAGAAAAACAAGCTTAATTAGAATAGAAAAATAGATAAATGAAGATATTAGTAAATGATGGCATGTCAGCTTCGGGTGCAAAAGCTTTAAAAGAAGCAGGTTTTACTTTATATGAAAATAAGATTGCTCAAGAAGATTTGGTTTCTTTTATGAACAAGGAGCAAATCGATGCTATATTAGTGAGAAGTGCAACCAAAGTTAGAAAAGATATTATAGACAATGTAGAGAGTCTTAAATTAATTGGTAGAGGAGGAGTTGGACTCGACAATATAGATGTTGATTATGCTAGAAAAAAAGGAATTTATGTAATTAATACGCCTGCTGCATCTTCTACTTCAGTTGCTGAGTTAGTTTTTGCTCATATGTTTGGTATGGCAAGAGGATTACATGATTCCAATAGAAATATGCCTTTAGAGGGTGATTCGAGATTCAAGGATTTAAAAAAATCTTATGCAGGTGCGGTTGAATTAAGAGGTAAAACATTAGCCGTAGTTGGTTTAGGTCGTATTGGAAAAGAAGTAGCTAAAATTGGTTTAGGTATAGGAATGCACGTAATCGGTGTGGATAGTTCTGATACAGATGGAATTAAAACCATTCCATTCCAGTTCTATAATGATGATGTTTTTAATTATAAGATTGAGGTAAAATCTATGATTGAAGCCATAGAAGAGGCGGATTTCATTACTTTCCATATCCCGGCACAAAAGGATTATGTGATTGGTAAAAAAGAATTAGAGAGCATGAAAGCTGGTGTGTTTATAGTAAATGCAGCACGTGGTGGTGTGATTGACGAAGTTGCTTTGGTAGAAGCTTTAGATTCAGGTAAAGTAGCTGCGGCGGCTTTAGATGTATTTGAGAAAGAACCTACACCAGAGATTCAGTTATTGATGCATCCAAAATTATCTTTATCACCACATGTGGGAGGATCAACTGTGGAGGCTCAAGACAGAATCGGCGTAGAGTTGGCAGATCAAATTTGTGAATTATTAAAGGTTGAAGCTTAATATTCTTGGAAGCATCTTATCATAAATACTTATTAGATTTTAAGGTTCCTAGTGGAACTTCTCGTGGAGTTTTAAGACAAAAAGAAACTTATTTTTTAGAATTAAATAATTCTGATAGTAAGGGAGTTGGAGAATGTAATTTATTCAAAGGTTTAAGTGCTGATGATGTTGATGATTACGAAGAAGTACTCTCCGAGTTTTGTGAAAAAATCA
>CAZKJO010000026.1:19802-24109 GCA_964553105.1 uncultured Weeksellaceae bacterium
TGGGAAGATTATAGGAAATTCCCATCGATTCAATTCGGCTACGAACAAGCTCTTTTATCTCTAGAAGCAGAGGGAGAAGTTTTATTTCCTTCTGCTTTTACGGATTCTAAAAAGGGAATTCAAATCAATGGTTTAATTTGGATGGGGGATTTCGATTATATGAAATCACAGATTCAGGATAAAATAGATCAAGGATTTACATGCATTAAACTTAAAATTGGTCCGAATTGGGAACAAGAAAAAGCTATGTTAACCGAGCTTAGAAAGGATTTCCCAGCGGAACAATTAGAATTAAGAGTTGATGCTAATGGAGCTTTTAGTTTTGAGGAAGCACAGCAAGTTTTAAAAGATTTAGCAGCTTTAGAAATACATTCGATTGAACAGCCGATTAAAGCTGGAAATTGGAAAGAAATGGCAGAATTGTGTAAAACTACACCAACGCCAATTGCTTTAGACGAGGAATTAATCGGTGTATTTGAATTAGAAGATAAAAAACGTTTGTTGGAGGCTATTCGTCCGCAGTATATTATTTTAAAACCTGCCTTAGTTGGTGGGTTTCAAGGGAGTAAAGAGTGGATAGATTTATCGGAAGAACTAGGTATTGGATGGTGGATTACTTCTGCATTGGAATCTAATGTAGGTTTAAACGCTATTGCACAATGGACATTTACCTTAAATAATCCTATGCCACAAGGTTTGGGAACTGGAGGATTGTTCATCAATAACACAGAATCGCCTTTAGAAATAAGAGGAGAGGAGTTGTGGTTTGTTGGTTTTTAATGTTTTAAACAAGAAAATTTGTTATTAGATTTTACCAAAGAAATAGAATTGCCAAAGGTTGACCAATCTTGGCAACAAGAAATTATTGACTTTATTCAAGAGTTTTTTGAAAATCAAATAATTACAGTCAACACTTCTGGCTCTACAGGTAAACCCAAAAGCATTGCATTACCTAAATCTGCCATGATTCAATCGGCTCAGATGACGGGAGAGTTTTTAGGTTTAAAGCACGGAGATACTGCCTTATTGTGCATGCCTGTGAAATATATCGCTGGCAAAATGATGATAGTCCGTGCGATAGAGTTAGGCTTAAAACTTTATTGCGTTGAACCTAAAACGAAAATTGAATTCAATCAAAAAATTAATTTTGGAGCATTAACACCAATGCAAGCCGAGGCTTCTTTCTTTAATTCTGCTTCAACCTTAAAGATGGATAAAGTCATTTTAGGAGGTGCTAAAGTTTCTACGGATTTAGAAAAGAGATTTAGGTCTATTGATAGTCAAGTCTACGAAACTTATGGAATGACCGAAACCATTACGCATATCGCCATGCGCGAACTCAATCAAGATGCTTATTTCAAAACCTTGAAAAATGTAGAAATTAGTCAAGATGATAGGTCTTGTTTGGTGATTAAAACTCCATATTTTGATGAAGAAATTATCACCAATGACGTGGTTGAAATCCTAAATGAAACGAGTTTTAAACTCGTAGGAAGAGTAGATAATATTATAAACTCCGGCGGAATTAAAGTAAACCCAGAAACTTTAGAAGATAAACTAAAGCTTTACATAAACACACCTTTCATTGTTCATTATAAGGGAGATAGCTTATTTGGGCAAAAGTTAGTTTTAGTAGTTGAAAGCAAAGATTCTTTTCAGATTGATTATCCATCTGATTTGATTCCAAGAAACCAACAGCCTAAGGAGATAATTTTCATAGATGAGTTTCCTAGAACCATTTCGGGAAAAATAATTCGTAAGCAGATTAAATTGTAATTAAAACAAGATTAAATTATAAAGAGATTGCCTAGCATGCAAAAGGCAATCTCTTCTGTTTTCAATCAATATCCCTTAATAAATCAGTAGAAGAGGCTTGAGCCTTGGGTAGAATAGTAACGTCTGCAATATTCACATGTGCAGGTGCCTCCAAAACATAAATAATCAAGTTAGAAACGTCTTTAGCTTGTAACGCATCATATCCAGTATAAACTGCTTTTGATCGCTCCTCGTCGCCTTTAAACCTAACCATAGAGAAGTTGGTTTCTACCAGCCCAGGTGCAATGTTGCTCACTTTGATGTTTTTATCTAAAAGTTCTAACCTAAATCCTTCGGAAATTGCTTCCACAGCCTTTTTAGATGCACAATAGCCAACACCATTCTTATAAGTGCTTTTCCCGGCAATAGATGAAATGTTGACAATATGTCCTGGAGCGTTTTCTATCATCAACGGAATTACCACTTTTGAAACATACATTAAACCTTTAACATTAATATCGATCATGTCTTCTAAATCTTGCATCATGGCGTCTTTAAACTCAGCCAAGCCATGTGCATTTCCTGCATTATTGACTAAAACTTGAATCTTTTTCCATTCGTCTGGTAGTGAGTTAACTGCATCATATACAGCTTGTTTATCTCGAACATCAAATTTTAGAGTGATGATTTCGGTCTGAGAAGATAAATCTGATTGAAGTCGATCTAATTTTTGCTGATTTCTACCACATAAAATCAACTTATAATCCATCGTAGAAAGCTGATAGGCCAAAGATTCTCCAATACCTGAAGTGGCACCCGTAATAAATGCAATTCTTTTCATGCTTATTTTTTTATAAAAATAGGTATTTAGAGTATTATTGTAGAATGAATCAATCTAAATTATCTACGTCTTTTTATCAACGAAATGATGTCGTTCAAATCGCTAAAGATCTTTTAGGAAAGAAGCTGTGTACGAACATCAACGATGAATTTACTTCAGGCATTATTGTAGAAACCGAAGCTTACTTAGCACCTGAAGATCCAGCTTCTCATGCATTCAATCATCGACTAACGTCAAGAACCAAAGCTTTTTATGAATTGGGCGGCATTAGTTATGTGTATTTAATTTATGGCGTTTATAAATTATTCAATGTAATTACCAATGTCGAGGGAATTCCCCATGCGGTATTGATTCGTGCGATTGAACCCGTTGATGGAGTAGATATTATGCTTCAACGTAGAAACTTAAATAAAGTTAAAAGAAATATCACAGGTGGTCCTGGTTTAACCTCTATGGCATTAGGTATAGAATTAGAACACAATTATGAGTCTTTACAAGAAGACTTAATTTGGATAGAAGATGCGCCCAAAATAGATGACCATCAAATTATTGCATCAGCAAGGGTAGGTTTAGGCAAAAGTGTTCCCGAACCTTATTATTCTATGCCGTGGCGATTTAGAATAAAAGAAAATCCTTTTACCAGTCCAGCAAAATAAGTTTAATTTTTTAGTACGCCTTTGCATTGGCTTAATTCGCAATACAAATTCTCATACATGGGTAGAATAGCCTCGATGTCAAATTTTAAAGCATGATCTTTAGCTGACTTCTTAAATAGACTCAATTTTTCTTCATCTTTTAATAAACCAATCGCAGCCTCTGCCATGGCTTTAACGTTACCAATTTCTCTTACAAAGCCTGTTTCTCCGTCTACATTCACTTCTGGAATTCCGCCGGCATTAGAGCTCACCACAGGAACTCCGGCTGCCATAGCTTCTAAAGCAGCTAGACCAAAACTTTCTTGTTGTGATGGTAATAAGAATACATCCGAAACTTTAAGAATAGAATTTAAGTTCTTAACTTTTCCTACGTTTCTTACTTTATCTTCAATGCCAAATTCATAAATCAATTGCTGTGCATTATCCCATTCCGGACCTTCACCCACAATGATTAATTTAGATTTAACTTCTTTTTGAATTTCATTGAAAATTTTAATCACATCCATCACACGCTTAACCTTTCTAAGGTTAGAAACATGTATTACGATTTTCTCATCAGGTTCAGCAAAATTGCTTCTTATACAATTTCCATTTTCTTTATAAAGCTGATTATCTATAAAGTTGGGGATGACTAAAATCTCTTTTTTAATATCAAAAACCTCAAAAGTATTTTTCTTTAAACTTTCTGATACTGTAGTAACTACATCCGATTTGTTAATGCTAAACTCTACCGCTGATTTATAAACCGGATGTTTACCAACTAAGGTAATATCCGTTCCGTGTAAGGTTGTAATTACGGGTAAAGTAATTCCTTTTTCGTGCAAGATTTGTCGAGCGATGTAGGCGGCATAAGCATGTGGAATCGCATAATGCACATGAATTACATCCAAACCAACTCTTTCTGAAATATCCACAATCAAGGTACTTAGCGCTAATGAATAAGGCTGATAATGGAATAATTCATATTCTTGTATATTCACCTGGTGAAAGGTGATATTAGGAATAGTAACATCTAGTCTAGCGGGTAAGCTATAGCTAATAAAGTGTACATGATG
>CAZKJO010000026.1:24209-34502 GCA_964553105.1 uncultured Weeksellaceae bacterium
GCCCAAGCTAAAGTTCCGGTGAAACCAGAATGTCCAAAACTTGAGGAAGAAACACATGGACAAGCAGGTCCTTTGTTTCCAAATTGCTTGTCAAAACCTAAGCCTCTGCGGTTGCTTTGAGCTCTATATTGGTATTTAGTAAACTCACGAATTACCTCTTTGCTGAAATATTTTTTTCCTCCATACAAACCATCGTTCAAAAACATTTGCATCATCTTGGCTAAATCATTCGCGTTAGAGAATATGCCGGCATGTCCTGCAACACCACCCATCATAGCAGCTCCTTGGTCATGTACATATCCTTGAATTAATTGCTTTCTGAAAATCTGGTCATTCTCTGTAGGTACAATTTTATCTTTTGGAAATTCATTCAAAGGATTATAAGTGGTAAAACTCATTCCCATAGGAGCATAAAATTGATTCTTGACTTGAATATCTAGCGGTTGGTATTTGCTTCTTTCTAAATAGTCTTTAAATAAATAATAGCCTAAATCACTGTATCTATATCTCTTAGGAACGCTTTCTTTTAAGAAGATTTTGTTCATCATTGAATCTTTATAAGAATTCAACATAAACATATTATTTGCTACGGGGATTTCATATCCCGCCTTTGGTGTGCTTGAATAATAGGTGGGAAGAGGTGTGAAGTTGACACTATCTAAGGTTTCTTTATAAAAAGGAATCCAAGGATAAAAACCCGCTTGATGTGCTAAAATTTCTCTTGGCGTAACATTGCTTTTATCGCTAAAAATAGCCCTTGGAATTAAATTTCGCAAAGGCTCGTCTAGGTAAAACTTTTTCTGATCTACCTGGTCCATGATTAGCGGCAGCGCTCCAACCACTTTGGTAATGGAAGCTACATCATATAAATCATCCCACTCAACTTTTTTTTTATTGTCGTACGTAAAATAACCAAAGGATTTATCATAAACCACTTTACCATTCTTAGCTACAAGAATTTGCATACCCGGTGTAGCTTGGATTTGCATCGCCCAATTCGCAATCTCGTCAATGCGATCCAATTTCGCACTGCTCATTCCTACATTTTCGGGGGCAGAATATCCCAAACGTTGCGTAGTTTCAGTTTCTAAACAACTTCCATAATGATAATTCTCATTGATCGTTACAGGTAATTTACCTTTAAATGGAATTGCACCAAAGATCAACTGAGGTACAGCTTTCATTGCATCCTCGTGGTTTTGGTAAGCTACAATGGTGGCATTAGACGTATGATCATCTAAGTTTAATAGGGCATAAGGGCTACCAAAAACACTAAGAATCACTTTAGATTTCATTCCAATTCGGCGAATCAAATCTCTTGAGTTTTGTGATACTACATAAGATTTATAAGGTGTTTCATTTGATTTGTGAACCGAAATAAATACATAGTCATACTTGTCTAGGTCATTTACTGTGAATCCTTTGTTTAAGTCGATTTTGTCAACTTCCACATATTTTCTTAAATATTGATAGTAATCTTCTTTGTCGCCTTCTTCTAATCCTAACCAAGCGAACTTTTTACCTTTTATATCAACAATCGGAAGAATAGACTGCTCATTTTTAAGTAAAGTTGCAGATTTCTCGAATATTTTCTGGGTTAAAGCTTTGCTTTCAGCATCATTTAAATCTGCCATTAAGTTCTTAGTTGGAATAGGTTTGAAATTATTTAAACCAACAAAATACTTAGACATTAATATCTTTTTCACACTTTCCTCTAATCGACTTTCTGGAATGTCTCCCGATTCAATTCCTGCTCTGATTTTCTCTTTTCCTACTTTCACAGCTTGAGAGAATAACAAAATATCATTACCAGCCTCAAAAGCCATATAATCCGTCAATCCATTCGGATAGCTATTGGTTACGCCGCTCATATTCAAAGCGTCGGTAATAATTAAACCTTTAAAACCTAGTTTTTCTTTTAAAAGTTCAGTTACAATTTTCTTAGATAAGGAAGAAGGAAGATTCGCATTCGGTTCTAAAGATGGAACATTCAAGTGAGCCACCATAATACTGGTTAAGCCTCTATCTATTAAATATCTATAAGGATAAAGCTCTATGGAGTCTAATCTCTGACGATCATGCCCAATCAGCGGAAGGGTTTTGTGAGAATCTTTATCTGTATCTCCATGACCTGGGAAATGTTTAGCAGAAGCTAAAATTCCATTTTTTTGCATTCCATTCATGTAGGCAAAACCTTTTTCACTCACATTCACCGGATCTGCTCCAAAAGCACGATTACCAATAATTGGATTCTTAGGATTCACATTTACATCCACCACCGGAGCAAAGTTAAAATGAGCTCCAACGCGTTTTAAATGATCACTAACTTTCGTACCCATTTGGGTGATCAAATCATTTTCTGCTAGTGCCGCAGTGGTCATGGCCCATGGAAACTTGTTTGTGTTCTTTAATCGCATAGATAAATCCCATTCTGCGTCCATTCCAATCAAAAGTGGAACTTTACTTAAGCTTTGGAATTCGTTGATCATTTCCACTTGAACTTGAGCATCGTCTTGCATGAAAATCATTCCACCAATTTCTTCTTCTTGAATAAGTTTTTTTAGCTCCTCTTTGTGAAATGAACCCTTGTTGGAGTAGGCTGCTACCATAAATAGCTGACCGATTTTTTGGTCCATGCTCATGCTATTGTAGACACTGTCTACCCATGCAGCTTGCTCGGCGTCTTTGTAGAGCGGGTGCGTGTTGTCCTGTGCCTGTACAGTAACATATAGCATTGATATTAAGAACAGAATGTGCTTTTTCATATAATGAAGGGATTATTGGAGACAAAAATAATGAACTCAAAAGTATTAAAAAAAATCTCTCCAAAGTCAATGACCTTGGAGAGATGAACAATAACAATTTAAAAATATCGATTAAATCGAATTAATAATTTCGTTTAAAGTTTTAGAAGGACGCATAGCCGCTTCTGTCAACTTCTCGTCTGGTTTGTAGTAACCTCCAATTTCTTGAGCTTTACCTTGAGATCCAATCAATTCTTCGTTGATTTTATCTTCATTTTTATCTAACTCATTAGAAACTTGCGTAAACTTATCTTTCAACTCTTGATCTTTATCTTGCTTAGCTAAGGCTTCTGCCCAATATTTAGCTAAATAGAAGTGAGATCCACGGTTGTCGATAGAACCTAATTTTCTAGCTGGAGATTTATCTTCTTGTAAGAATTTATCTACGGCATCGTCTAAAGTTTCAGATAAAACCAATGCTTTTGGATTATTAAATGCTTGTCCTAAATGCTCTAATGAAGCACCTAAAGCTAAGAATTCACCTAAAGAATCCCAACGTAAATATCCTTCTTCTATAAATTGCTCGATATGCTTTGGAGCGGTTCCACCTGCACCAGTTTCGAACAATCCACCGCCCTCCATTAATGGAACGATAGATAACATTTTAGCAGAAGTTCCTAATTCAAGAATGGGGAATAAATCCGTTATATAATCTCTTAAAACATTTCCAGAAACTGAGATGGTATCTTTACCCGCACGTGCTCTTTCTAAGGTTTTTCTCATGGCGTCTTTCACATCCATGATGCTGATGTCTAGTCCTTCAGTATCTAACTCTGCTAAGTATTTTTCAACTTTTTTAATGATTTCTCTATCGTGAGCTCTTCCTTGGTCTAACCAGAAAATCGCTGGCGTATCAGATAATCTTGCTCTATTCACAGCTAATTTTACCCAATCTTTGATAGGAGCGTCTTTAACTTGACACATTCTGAAGATATCTCCTTCCTCAACTTTTTGCTCCATAAAGATGCTACCATCTTGGTCTACAACTTTAATTTTACCTTCGCCTTTAGCTTGGAAAGTTTTATCATGAGAACCATATTCTTCAGCTTTTTGTGCCATTAAACCAACATTAGGAACAGTTCCCATGGTTGTAACGTCTAAAGTTCCGTTTTCTCTGTTATCATCGATAGCAGCTTGATAGAATCCTGCATACGAACGATCTGGAATAATCGCTAAAGTATCTTCTTCTTTTCCATCTTTGTTCCACATTTTACCACCATTTCTAATGGTTGCCGCCATAGAAGCATCGATAATAATGTCTGAAGGAACGTGGAAGTTGGTAATTCCTTTATCCGAATTCACCATCGCCACACGTGGACCATTTTCTAAAGCTTTATCAATAGCAGCTTTAATTTCATTTTCCTTAGCGTGACCTTTAATTTTATCTAATAAAGATTCTAAACCGCTATTTGGATTAATGTCTAATTCTTTGAATTCAGCTTTGAAAGTTTCGAATACATCTTTGAAAAATACCTCTACAATAGCACCAAAGATAATTGGGTCAGAAATTTTCATCATAGTCGCTTTTAAATGCGCCGATAATAAAATGTCTTTTTCTTTGGCTTCTGCAATTGCTTCTGCAATGAATGACTTTAATTCTTTCATTTTCATTACAGAGGTATCAATGATTTCTCCGGCTAATAACGGAGCATAATCTTTTAATACTTCATTAGATCCGTCAGCAGCTTCAAAAACAATTTTGTATTGACCATCATTTTCTACCGTTACAGATTTTTCTGTTCCGTAGAAATCACCTTGTTGCATGTGAGCAACATTGGTTTTAGAGTCTTTTTTCCATTCACCCATTCTGTGCGGATGAGCTTTGGCGTAATTTTTAACCGGTCTTGGTGAACGTCTATCTGAGTTTCCTTCGCGTAAAACAGGGTTTACGGCAGAACCCAAAACAACAGCATATCTTTTCTTAATTTCCTCCTCTTCAGCATTTTTAGGTTCAGCTGGATAGTTTGGAACATCATAACCTTTAGCTTGTAGCTCCTCAATAGCCTCTTCTAATTGAGGTACAGAAGCCGAAATATTAGGAGTTTTTATTATGTTGGCTTCTGGAGTTTTAGCCAAATCACCTAATTCAGACAAGGCGTCTGCAACTTTTTGGTCGTCTTTTAATCTATCTGGAAAATTAGCTAAGATTCTCCCTGATAAGGAAATGTCAGTTGGAATAAGTTCAATTCCTGCAGTAGAAGTAATTCCTTGTACCAAGGGTAAAAAGGAATGTGTCGCCAACATGGGAGCTTCATCAGTTAAGGTGTAATAAATTTTTGACATGCTAAACTTTTTATTTTTTTATGAATAGGATGGCAAATTTAATGAAATCTAGGAGATTTATTTTAATATGACCTATGATTAAATTTAGAAGGATAAGTTTCTTGTCTAGATATATTAAAACTTAAAAAAAATAGCGAAAAAATATTTTGATAATTTTTTATAAAAATTAGCTGAATCCTTTAGGTAAATAAAGTTAAACTAAAAACTATATATAGTTGCCTTACATGTTATTAAAACCTTATTAATTCACTAACTTGCTAGATGTGCATAGTAATGCCTAATTTTTACTGAAACTAATCTTGGCGTAAATGCGCAACTTTATGTTAATATATTTTCCTATATCCGAAAAAATCACTAAAATTGAAGCTAATTTGTTAATAATTCATTTTATGAAAAAATTCTTACTGTCCATTATGCTCATATGTTTAATTGGATTGCTACATGCGCAAGAAAAAGAAAATCCAAGATTCTCTCTTGCATCTACACATGTTACAAACATTTTGGAACTGGAATCAAACCCAGTAAATACGATGCAGCTGTCAACTTATATTTTTACAGCTGAGGACAAAACAACTAATGATGCTAGAATTGTAACAGAATTTGAGATCACTAGGGGAAAACAAGTTAATAAAATAGATATTTCTACTTTACCTTCTGGAAATTATTTCATCGAAATCATTGATAGTGGAAAGAGAATTTATAGAAAATTGTTTACAAAAGAATAATTATGAAAGGAAATTTATATTTATTAAAAATATTCATATTTGGTCTAATTTTGTTAGGCAGCTCGCAATTAATAGGACAAGATTCTGGTGGTAACAATAATTTTACATGCGCAGATGCTATTCCAATTTGTCCAGGAGTTGGAGATTTTGGAATTAATATACCAAATGTGGTAGGTGATCTAAATGAATTATTTGGTGAACCTGGGCCAAATTATGGCTGTTTAGGAAGTGAACCTCGACCAATGTGGTACTATCTTAAAGTTAATGCAGGTGGAACTGTATTTTTTGATCTTAATCAATTTTCCGAAATCAATTCACAAGGAGATCCAATTGATGTTGATTTTATTGCATGGGGACCTTTCGATTCTCCAACTTGTGGAGAAGATTTGTCGGCTGATACTATAGTTGATTGTAGTTACAGTGGTTCTGGTATAGAAGAGATTCAGTTTGACGCAACGGGAAATGATGGTGCCTATTATATGATAATGGTTACAAATTATACTTTAGGTAGTAATCATCAGATGGGAGATCCTGGATTTGTTAATATTATTCCTAGATACCCAGAAACTACAGCTAATTTCGATTGTTCTATCTTAGGGGCAACATATTCTTTCTGTGATTATGATGGAAACGGAGAAGAGACTGTTAACTTAGATAACTATATCGATGAAATTAATGGTGGAGATGCCAATATTGGTGTTACTTTCCACTCTACATCACAAGGTGCATATAGCTATACAGATACTGTTGAGCCAATTCAAACATTTACTTTAGATGAAGCTTTAACTGTTTATGCTCGTTTAGAGAATTTCATAACGGGTGAAGTTGAAGTGGTTATTATTAGTTTCAACTTAATCCCAGAGCCTGAAATGCAAGATACTACGATTAGTTTCTGCGATAACAATGGTGATGGTGTTGAAATCTTTGACCTAACGGTAGCTGATGTAAATGCAAATGATGAGCAAGAATTAGAATTAAGCTACTATACTTCTCAAGAAGCTGCTGACGAAGGTAATCCTGAAAACGCTATCGAAGATCCAACATATTATTCTGCTGCTGATGGTACTGTAATCTATGTTAGAGGTGATGCTGGTGATTGTTATGGTACATCTACTATCACTTTAGAAGTAGTAGAGAGCATTGTATTAAACGCAGTAGAGGATTCAGTTTGTGATTTGGATGGTGATGGTGTTGAAGTATTTAACTTAAATGATTATACCTCAGAAATCTTAGGTACCAACCAAGGAAATGTTAGATTCTACTTAAACGAAGCGGACGCTATCGCTTGGAATGATAACTATATTACAGATGTAGAGGCTTACGAAACTGATTCAGTTGTTTTATATGTTGCGCTTAGTGCAGAAGGTGGATGTGAATCTACAACTACTTTAACATTAAATGTATTAGATGCTCCCCAAGTAAATGATGTTGCAGAAGCTTATGCTTATTGTGATTTGTTTAATGACGGAACAGAAACTGTAGATTTAACGGTTGCTTTTGCAGATGTAATTGCAGATACGACTGGATTTACAGCTACTTATTATTTAAACGAAGCTGATGCGGTTGCTGGTAACGAAAACAATATTGCTAACCCAACCTCATATGACTTAACAGGAACTACTACAGTTTACATTCATGTATCTGCAGGAGATTGTTCTGATGTAGCAATGGTTATTTTTGAGTTGACAGATGGTATTCCAGTGAATGATGTTACTTTAAATGTTTGTTATGCAGACAATGGACAAGGAACATTTGACTTAACTACAGCTAACGTTTCAGACGTAGGTACAGTTACTTACTATACTTCAGAAGCAAATGCTATGAACGGAACCAGTCCAATTGAAAATGCAACATCTTATACAGCAAGTGTACCAAGTGTTGTTTATGCTCAAGTAGCTGATGAGGATTGTGTAAGTATTGCTGAGATCAACTTAGCTTACTTTGCTCAACCAGATTTAAATATTCCAGCAGAGGTTTCAATTTGTTCAGGATATTCAGAAATGGTTGATGCAGGAAACGGATTCGAATCTTACTTATGGAGTACAGGTGAAACCACTCAAACAATAGAAGTTGATGAGTTAGGAGCTTATTGGGTAGATGTAACGGATGCTAATGGATGTACTTTCAGACATAACTTTAATGTAGTTCCAGGAAACGCACCAATCATTGCTAACATTGAAGTAGGACAAAACTCTTTCACTGTGGTTGCAGAAGGAGGTGTTGAACCTTATGAATATTCATTAGGTGGATTTATTTTCCAAGATTCAAACGTATTTGGTAACTTACACCAAGGTACTTATAACATTTATGTGAGAGGTGCAGACGGATGTGTTAGCGAATTAGAGGTAGCTTCTATTTTATCTTGGCCAACTTTATTTACGCCAAATGGTGACGGAATCAATGATACTTGGAGAGTTCCAGGATTAGAAGTTTACCCAGGTTCATACATCAGAATCTTTGATAGATATGGTGTAATTGTTCACGAAGCAACGGTAGATAGCAATGTTCTTTGGGATGGTAGAGATTTATCTGGAAACAAAGTTTCTACACAAGATTATTGGTATATCTTAGAAGTGTCTGACGGTAGAAAATACTCAGGTCACGTAACGGTTAAGAACAGAACAGAAAAAGGTAGATAAACCATAATTAACAAGTATAAATACAAATGAAACAATTTAAATACAATATAGTTGCAGTTTTTGGGATGTTAATCTGTGGTTTTGGATTTGCCCAACAAAGTGTCCCTGTTTACGAATCATACTTCATTTCAGAAAAGATGCTTATTAACCCATCTTTCGCTGGAGATTCAGAAGATGTGAAAGCAAAGGTATATCACCGCCAGCAATGGAAAGATATAGACAACGGACCAGAGACCACAGTAGCATCTGTGCATGGAAACATTATAGATAGAGTAGGATTAGGTATGTATTTCGCAGCCGATCAAAATGGAAACACCAAGGTGAATTCATTGAATTTAGCGGCAGCTTATCACATTCCGATTGGAGAACCTGGTGTTCGTCAGGATGGACAATTCTCTTTTGGTACTTCTTTAAGCTTTTCAGGCTTTAGATTTGGAGGTGTAACAGAGATTCCAAACGATCCATTATATGACGGAGAAACCAATGTATTCATTCCTTACATCAATTTTGGTGGTAGTGTTCAATACAAAGGTTGGATGGCAGGTGTATCTGTTCTTGATTTAGCATTGGCTTATAACGAACCAATGGTTAATGAATTAGAGCCAAGTCCAGTTTATTTCTATGGTATGGCAGGTAAGAAATTAAGACTTGCTGAGAGCTTTGAGTTAGAGCCTGTATTGATGTACAGATTCAACAAAGATGAAAGAAAGCAATTAGACGCTAATCTTAGAGCTAAATTCTTCTCAGGAAACAACGCTTTCTGGGCAGGAGCTAACTACAGACACGATATGAGCGGAGATCAGTCAGAAGGATTGAGTATCTCGCCTATGTTAGGAGCTGAGTTAGGTCGCTTGAACTTTGGTTTTGCCTATAATATTGGCTTAACCGATATCGCAACCGAAGGAGGAGACGGATGGTCTATTAGCTTAGGATATGATATAGATAACTTCTTCAAACCGGGTAAACCGACGATTGAAGAATAACAGTTTAATCTTTTGAAAAGATTATTTTACTTCAATGAACCGAGAAATTTATTTCTCGGTTTTTTTTGTTTTTAAGAATGGAATGGATTCCAATATTTCAAGAAAGTTCATTCTAAGATTTAAATCAGCTGCAAAACCTGAATCAAAATTATTCTCTTTATTCCTTTGTAGTGGCACTAACTTTGAAATATACCTAACTTCAAAAGAAAATCAGTAGAATTATGAATAAAATTATGGGAATTATGTTTGCCTTTTTTATGGTAAGCTGCGCTGTACAAAACCCGTTTGAAACTAAAGCTATACAAGGTAAATGGGAGATCGTATCTTTAAATGGTGAAAAGATTAATAACACGCAACCAGTCTATTTAGATTTCGGAGAGAATAATATGTTAAGTGGTAATACTGGATGTAACCAAGTAATGGGTAAATACACCGTAACCCTAGATAAAGTTATTACGTTTAGTCAATTAGGAAGCACGAGAATGGCTTGTGAGCCTAAACAAATGGCTTTAGAAACACAGGTTTTGGAAATGCTAGATAAAGTAAATAACTTCAATATTACAGGAGATAAAATATCTTTAAGTATTGGACTTAACCCACCGATTGCAGAATTGAGAAGAATGAGCGATAACGAAATCGTAAATAAATATTGGAAATTGACCGAGTTAGATGGTAAGAAGGTTACCATGTCAGAGAACCAGGAAAAAGAGCAGTATTTTATATTAAAAAGTGATAATACTCTAACTGGTTTTGCAGGATGTAATACGTTTAATGGTAAGTACACCTTAAAAGAAGGAATGCGAATTAGCTTTGACGAAAATATGGCAATGACGATGAAAGCTTGTCCAGATGTCGATTT
>CAZKJO010000027.1:0-34400 GCA_964553105.1 uncultured Weeksellaceae bacterium
TCACTCAGCCTGACAAGAGAGACTCTGCGTTTAATAACCTTTAAGCTATTTAAACCACTTTTAAACCACCGTTAAACTACTTGAGCATGAGATTCCGCATCAAGTGCGAAATGCCGCTCTAGGATAAACCACCTTTTCCCTCCAATAATATTCGCAAGTAACTGAAATTCAGCAACTAGGAAAAACGACGAGTAAACTCTTCATTTTCTCCTGGTATGCTTATCTTAATCTTCTTACTTTAGCTATGATTCAAATGTTTATATATGAAAAGCCTAAGCAACATCCTATATCCGAACTTCAGAACAAATAAATTTATCAGTTTCATTTCATCTATTTTCATATATTTCAAATTAACTGAACTGATATCAGACTTTCTTCTGGCGAATAATCAACTTCAAATCTCTAAACCCATTAAGGTTCAGCAAACATTGAACTTCTCACTAACTCAAATTCAAAAAGAAAAGAATTACAGGCAATCATTTTTTAGTAATTCTTCTAAATTCTCTTGTGCACACTCTCCCTTAGGGTTAAGATTTTATAATCTCATTTAGCTTGCTAATAGAGGTAAATCATAATATTCAAACAGCCTGAAATTTCATTTCAGGCTGTTTTTTGGTTAAAATCATGCGTATCTTTTACTAAAAAGATGCGCATCTTCTACAAATTTCATCCGCATAAAGTTGTTACATCATGCGCATAAAGTGTATTGATCATGCGGATGAAATTATTTTTACTCAAAATCATAGATTTTAAAGCCCCACATCGCAAAAATATCGTTGTATATATCTCACATTTTAACGCTGTTTTAATGCCCATTTTATGACTTTTTGCAGATGATTTTTGAGGATTTTAAGAGGAATTTAGTTTAGGGTTTAGAGTGTAGTGTGTAGAGAATTGCTGCTATACGGCATACAGAATTATTCAAAATTTAGAATTTACAATTGATCATTTATTCTCTTGTCTTAGGTTTTGTTAGCATTTTGCTGCGCAAAATCAGTCAACCTGATAAGTCAGATTTCGATTAATTTAACATCAAAAAAAATCAGCTTGAGAAAATCTCAAGCTGATTTATATATAATTAAACTATGTGAATTCTTATAACTGTGGTCCAGCAGCTACTAATGCTTTTCCTTCGTCGTTATCTGTATACTTCTCGAAGTTTTTGATAAATCTCTGACCTAAATCACGAGCTTTCTCTTCCCATTTCTCTGGGTTTTCGTATGTATCTCTAGGATCTAAGATATCAGGGTTCACATGTGGCAATGCAGTAGGAACCTCTAAGTTAAAGATAGGAATCATCTTAGTCTCTGCTTTTTCGATAGAGTCATCTAAAATAGCATCAATAATAGCACGCGTATCTTTAATGGAAATTCTCTTTCCTGTTCCGTTCCATCCTGTGTTTACTAAATAAGCTGTTGCATTGTTAGCTTCCATTTTCTTCACTAACTCCTCACCATATTTAGTGGGGTGTAATGACAAGAATGCTTCACCAAAACATGCAGAGAAAGTTGGTGTAGGTGTATTTACTCCTCTTTCTGTTCCTGCTAACTTAGCTGTGAATCCAGATAAGAAGTGATATTTAGTTTGCTCAGGTGTTAATTTAGATACCGGAGGCATAACTCCAAAGGCATCTGCTGTTAAGAAAATAACTTTCTTTGCAGGTCCAGCTTTAGAAACTGGTTTAACAATATTGTCAATATGGTAAATTGGGTAAGAAACACGTGTATTTTGTGTTGTAGAACCATCTGTAAAGTCAATTTTACCGTTTTCGTCTACTGTAACGTTTTCTAATAATGCATCTCTCTTGATAGCACCATAGATGTCTGGCTCAGCTTCTGGATCTAGGTTAATGGTCTTAGCATAGCAACCACCTTCGAAGTTGAATACACCTTCGTCGTCCCATCCGTGCTCATCATCACCAATTAATTTTCTTTTAGGATCTGTAGATAAAGTAGTCTTACCAGTTCCAGATAAACCAAAGAATATCGCAGTATCACCATCTTCGCCTACGTTAGCAGAACAGTGCATAGAAGCGATACCTCTCAATGGTAGGTAATAGTTCATCATTGCGAACATACCTTTTTTCATTTCACCACCATACCAAGAACCACCGATTAACTGCATTTTCTCCGTTAAGTTGAAGGCAATAAATACTTCTGAGTTAAGACCGTGCTCTTCCCATTTGTCGTTTACTGCTTCAGAACCATTCATAATAACGAAATCAGGTTCTCCAAAGTTTTTAAGTTCTTCTTCGGTTGGGCGGATGAACATATTCGTAACAAAATGAGCTTGCCAAGGCACTTCCATAACAAATCTAACTTTTAATCGTGTATCCTCATTAGCACCACAAAAAGCATCGACTACATATAATTTTTTGCTACTCAATTCATCTGTCACTAGACCTTTAAGGTCGTTCCAAACCGCTTGTGTAGTAGGTTTATTATCATTTGGCGCAGCAGGAGAGTTCCACCAAATAGTATCTTTAGTCACATCGTCTTTAACGATGAATTTATCTTTAGGTGATCGTCCGGTAAATTTTCCAGTCATAACATTCACAGCACCTAATTCGGTTTCTTGTGCACGTTTGAACCCTTCTAAACCAGGTTGCATTTCTTCCTTAAATAGTAGATCATAAGAAGGATTGTAAACGATTTCCTGGACATTTTTAATTCCGTAGGATTCTAGAGCTGACTTTATTTTTTCCATTTAATAATTAATTTAGAAAGGTAAATTTATGAAGATTCAATTAAAGAAGCATTATAAAAAACCCTAATTTTAATCATTAAATAAAAATTGGATTTAATAATTATTGCATTGGTAGCCAACCCACTACGGCAGTTATTATGCATACATTGTAAAAATTTGGTGCCATATTGATAAAGTTTCTTATTTTTGCCCCATAATCTAAAAAGTAAAATTATGTCTGATATTACATCAAGAGTAAAAGCAATCATCGTTGATAAGCTAGGAGTAGAAGAAAGCGAAGTAACTACAGAAGCTAGCTTCACCAATGATCTTGGAGCAGATTCTCTAGACACAGTTGAATTAATTATGGAATTCGAGAAAGAATTTGATATTCAAATTCCTGATGATCAAGCAGAGAAAATCTCAACAGTTGGTCAAGCTATTCAATATATTACAGAGGTAAACAAATAATAAAACATTATTTATGGAGCTCAAAAGGGTAGTTATTACCGGATTAGGCGCACTTACACCAATTGGTAACACTTTCTCTGAATACTGGGAAGGATTAATTAATGGTGTGAGTGGCGCAGCTCCTATTACTTTATTTGACGCTTCGCTTTTCAAAACACAATTCGCTTGTGAGGTGAAAAACTTTGATCCTCTAGACCATTATGATCGCAAAGAGGCGCGAAAAATGGATAGGTGCGGACAATTAGGTATAGTAGCAGCAAGAGAAGCGGTAGTACACAGTCAATTATTGGATGCTAAACCGGATAAGGGAAGAATTGGTGTTATTTGGGGTTCTGGAATTGGTGGTTTAACCACTTTTGAACAAGAAGTTACCGCCTATGTTAAGGGCAATGGAATTCCTAGATTCAACCCCTTCTTTATTCCGAAAATGATTGCTGACATCACCCCTGGTCTTATTTCTATGGAATATGGATTTATGGGACCTAATTACACAACAGTTTCTGCTTGTGCATCTTCGTCAAATGCTTTGATAGATGCCTATAATTTACTAAGATTAGGAAAAGCAGATGCTATTATTACAGGTGGTTCAGAAGCTGCGGTTACAGCCGCAGGTGTGGGTGGATTCAATGCTTTGCATGCCATGTCGACCAGAAATGATGATCCAAAAACAGCATCACGTCCTTTTGATAAAGGGAGAGATGGATTTGTTTTAGGGGAAGGAGCTGGTGCTATGGTGCTAGAAGAATTAGAGCACGCATTAGCGAGAGGTGCAACAATTTATGCAGAAGTTGTTGGTGGAGGCTTATCGGCCGATGCTTATCATATGACAGCACCACATCCCGAAGGATTAGGCGTATTCCGCGTAATGAAAAATGCCTTAGAAGACGCAGAAATCACACCCGATAAGGTAGATCATATTAACATGCACGCAACTTCAACCCCATTGGGTGATATTGCGGAGCCAAAAGCAGTGGTTGACTTATTTGGAGATCACGCAAAAAACATTCAAATCAATGGTACGAAGTCTATGACGGGCCATTTATTAGGTGCAGCAGGTGCTGTAGAAGGAATTGCCACTGTGGCAGCTATTTATAATAGTTTGGTTCCTCCTACAATCAATCTTCATGAAAAAGATGAAAACGTTCCTGATCTTAACTACACCTTTAATAAGGCAGTAGAAAAAGACATCGAATATGCGATGAGCAATACCTTTGGATTTGGTGGACACAATGCATGTGTTTTATTCAAAAAATATTAAATGTTATCTGGGCTTAGGAAATTTCTAAAAATTGGAGCAAAACAAAATGTTGCTTCCACCGAAGAGTTGTCTCCTAAACTCCTAGATATACTACAATTCAAGCCTCTTAAACCTCATTTGTTTAAAGAGGCTTTTATACCTCGTAGTGCTCAGATTCACGATGCCAACGGAATTTCTATCAATTACGAGCGTTTAGAGTTTTTGGGAGATGCCATGTTGGGAGCTGTGATTGCAGAATTTTTATTCGACCAAGCGCCCGAACAAAAAGAAGGTTATCTCACCCAAATGCGCTCTAAGATTGTTAGCCGAAGACATCTGAATGAAATCGGAAATGATTTAGGTTTGGTTGGTTTTATTGATAAGGGCAATAAACAAAAAAGCGCCCTGAGCAATAACGTGGCGGGAGATTTATTTGAGGCTCTAGTGGGTGCTATCTACGAAGATCAAGGTTATACGGTGACCAAAAAGTTTATAGATCGGGTAGTTATCCAACGATATGTAGACTTAAATCAGCTAGAAAATAGAATTAGTAGCTACAAGAGCTATATATTGGAATGGGCTCAAAAACAAAAGGTGAATCTGGAATTCAATACTTTTGAAGAGCAAAATGCAGAAGACATCACAGTTTTTGTGAGTATTGTGCGTATAGACAAGACGGTGATTGCGAAAGGTAGAGGTACATCTAAGAAAAAGGCAGAAGAAAATGCTGCCAAACGTACTTTCTACACCAAACAAAATAAGATGAATTGATATGGCACTACAATTATGGGATGATTTCGAAGATGAGTTTACACTATTCGGAATAAGCTCTAATCGCCTAGATGAAGTCAAGTTTATCTATTCAATCAACAAAAATTTTAAGGTTAAATTCGGGCGTATTAAGGATTTTGATATCTATGTAGACGGTGAAGTTTTTCACCACTCGCTCTATAGTTGTGATTTGGCATCTGAACAAGATCCTTTTTTTATTATTAAAAATCTTTCGCATCCCAATCAAGGCAAAGGAGACAAAAATTCGTTGTTTCCAGACATGGGCTCGCAAAGACATATTCTCAAAAATCATAAGCGTTTTGATTATCTGCTTAAAATTCCCTATCATTTGGAGGCAGGTGAATTAAATCCTCTATCTTTGGGACAAGCTTGGTTTGTTTCAAATTATAGTCAAATTACAGATTTATCTAATAAAGAAGAAAAACTATTTTTCATATGACAATCGAAAGAAAAATATTTAATAAAAAAACTAAAATCGTTGCCACCTTAGGTCCAGCAACGAATACAAAAGAAATTTTGCGCGAATTAGTTTACGCAGGTGTAAACGTGTTCCGAATCAATTTCTCACATGCTGATTATGAAGATGTTCTTCAGAAAATGGCTTGGATTAGAGAAATCAACGAAGAAGAAAGTGTTTCTATTGGAATTTTAGGAGACTTACAAGGTCCAAAATTACGTGTTGGGGTAGTTGAGGAAGGATCTTTCTTGAATCCTGGCGATGTATTAACCTTCACCAACGATAAAGTGACCGGTAATGCCAAAAAAGTCTTTATGACTTATAAGCAATTTCCTAAGGATGTGAAAGTAGGTGAAAATATACTTATAGATGATGGTAAATTGATTCTAGAGGTATTATCAACAGATCAAGACAAAGAAGTTACCGCCAAAGTGGTTCAGGGTGGCGAATTAAAATCAAAAAAAGGTGTAAATTTACCTAAGACCAATGTTTCTTTGCCAGCTTTAACCGAAAAAGACATTGAGGATGCTAAATTTGCTATTGCACAAGAGGTAGATTGGATTGCATTGAGTTTCGTAAGACACGCACAAGATGTAATTGATCTTAAAAACCTGATCAACGAGCATTCTCCTCACAAGATTCCAATTATTGCTAAGATCGAGAAACCAGAAGCCATTGAGAATATAGATGAAATTATTCCTCAGTGTGATGGTTTAATGGTTGCTAGAGGCGATTTAGGCGTTGAGATTCCTATGGAGCAAGTTCCGGTGATTCAAAAAGTATTGGTAGATAAGGCAAAAGTGGCTAGAAAACCTGTGATCATTGCAACCCAGATGATGGAATCCATGATCGATAGCCTTACACCTACCCGTGCAGAAGTGAACGATGTTGCCAACTCGGTGATGGATGGTGCTGATGCCGTTATGTTGAGTGGAGAAACTTCGGTGGGAGAAAACCCTGTTGAGGTAATTAAGGTAATGGCCAATATATGTAAGACAGTTGAAAACGATCCACATATCCGCGTTCCTTCACATACCCCATCAGATACAGAAGGGAAACGACATATTACCAATGTAATTTGCTTTAACGCCGCTAAAATGGCGGAACACACAAAGACTAAGGCGATTATTACGATTACCTATTCTGGCTACACGGCTTTCCAAATTTCGTCGCATAGACCAGATGCTAACATCTTTGTTTTTACTCCGAATAGAACTATTTTGGGTATGCTTAACTTACTTTGGGGTGTTGAAGCTTTCTACTATCAAGGAGATAAAAGTACAGATGAAACTGTAATTGAAGTAAACCGTTACTTAAAGCGCCGAGGTTTAGTAATGGATGGTGATTTTGTGATTAACCTAAGTGCCATGCCGGTATTTAGAAAAGGTATTACGAACACTTTGAGATTTACTACTATCTAAGGCATAATATTTGCTCTTCTTACAGGTCAATTGGTAGAGAATGAGCGATAGAATATTATTACTTTTTACCCTATTATTAGGGAGTTTCTTAAATGGTCAAAATATAGTTGTAAAAGACAGCCTCACAAATATACCTTTGGAGGCTGTTTTAATTAAAACATCTAACAACCCTAAATCTACTACTACCAATCATTTAGGTTTAGCTCAAATAACCGAATTACCTGGAGATTCAATCAGTTTTTATCACGATAAATACGAACCTAAAACGATAGCGACCAGTAGATTATCTAAAGATGAGCTAAATACTATTTATTTAAAACACGAAATCTTTAGATTGCAAAGTGTTATTACAACAGGTACCAACTGGAAAAATAACTCTCAAAAATCTCCGATTTATGTTTCTTCTCTATCGGAAACAGAAATTCAGTTTTTAAATCAACCCACTACCGCCGATTTATTAAGTCAATCCAATGAAATTTATGTCCAGAAAAGTCAACTTGGCGGCGGAAGTCCTATGATTAGAGGCTTTTCTACTAATCGACTGCTCCTAACGGTGGATGGTGTGAACATGAACAATGCAATTTTTAGATCTGGCAATTTGCAAAATATTATTGCGATAGATCCTTTTACGATTAAAAACATTGAGGTTATCTCGGGACCAGCTTCTGTGTTATATGGATCAGATGCCATTGGAGGTGTAATTAGCTTTGAAACCAAATCGGTTTTACCAACATCAGAATTCAAAGTAATAGGTGACGCGACTGCCCGTTATGCCTCGGCGGCGGAGGAGAAAACAATTCATGCAGATATTGATATTTCTATGCCCAAATGGTCTTCTATCACTTCTTTTACTTATACAGATTATGGCGATTTAAAAATGGGAAAACATGGTCCACAAGATTATCTGCGACAGCATTATGTGAGCCGTGTTGATGGTCAAGATATTTTAGTAGAAAATGATAATCCACGTATCCAGCGAGAGACCGGTTACAATCAAAAGAATTTACTGCAAAAATTTCTCTATAGACCCTCGTCGAATTTGGATCTAACTGCTTCTTTTTCTTTTTCGGAAACATCAGATGTGCCACGATATGATAGATTGTTGCGATACCGAGGCGAAAACCTAAGATCGGCTGAATGGTATTATGGACCTCAACAATGGATATTTACTAATATTAAAGCCGATTATCATCAGTCTAATTTCTTTTTTGATGAGGTTCGAAGTATTTTGTCTCACCAATATTTCACAGAAAGCAGACATGATAGAGACTTTAATTCATTATTTAAGAACAATCGTTTTGAGCGTGTAAATGTTTGGGGCTTTGAAAATGCTTTTATGAAGAAGATTGACGATAGAAACATGCTTCGATATGGAGCTGATTTGAAGTTTAATCATGTGAATTCTTCAGCCAACATAGAAAACATAAACTCGGGAGAGAAAGTAGCTGGTCCCAGTAGATATCCAGATGGCTCAACCTGGAATCAATATGGAGTTTATGCTAAATACATAAGAGAAATTACTAGTAGATTAAATCTTGTTTCAGGTATTAGATATGGCTTTGTAACTTCAAAATCTAATTTTTCTAATGAATTTTATAATTTCCCTTTCGAAGAATCTGAGTTAAAGACAGGTTCGTTGACAGGTAAACTAGGAGCCTATTACAAACCTTTTCGTCAATTGGAATTGAACGCTCAATTCTCTACTGGATTTAGAGCGCCCAATATAGATGATATGTCTAAAGTTTTTGACTCCGAGCCCGGCAGTGTTGTGGTTCCAAATCCAGATTTAAAACCTGAGTATATCTATAACATAGAAGCCGGAATTTCTAAATCTTTTGGCAATACACTTTATTTATCTGGTGTTGCCTATTATAGTTGGTTAGAAGATGCTTTGGTGAGAAGGGATTTCACACTAAATGGTGAATCTACCATGATATATGATGGAGAATTAAGTCAAATTCAGGCCATTCAAAATGCAGCGAGTGCTAGAGTATATGGTGGTATGCTTCAGATTGAGCTTAATTTAAATACAGAATTTAAACTACTCAGTAAAATAAATTACACCCACGGAGAAGAAGAATTAGATGATGGTACTATAGCGCCTATGCGCCATGCCGCGCCTTTGTTCGGGAATGTAGGTTTAGAGTATGGTAAAAATAAATTTAAAGCAAAATTACTTTATCAATATAATCAAGGTATAAAGGCAGAAGATATGCCGCCTAGCGAAAGAAATAAGGAATATTTGTATGCCAAAGACGGAGATGGCTTGCCTTATGCACCTTCTTGGAATATTTTTAATATTTCGGCACAATATAAATTAACCGACTACATCTCAATTCATGGGCGTGTAGATAATATTTTTGATCATTTGTATCGCCCATACTCCTCTGGGATTTCTGCACCGGGTAGAAATTTTGTATTTTCGGTTCGAACTATTTTTTAATCATGCGCATGGATTCCAAACAAAAAAAATACGACAAGGCTTATTTGAAAATGGCCATGGAATGGGCAAAACTTTCCTATTGCAAAAGAAAACAAGTCGGCGCACTTATAGTAAAAGATCGGATGATTATTTCCGATGGTTATAATGGTACGCCAAGTGGATTTGAAAATCATTGTGAAGATAGCGAAGGTGACACCAAATGGTATGTGTTGCATGCCGAAGCCAATGCGATTCTGAAAGTAGCTTCTTCTACACATAATTGCAAAAATGCAACTTTGTACATAACCCTTTCTCCTTGTAGAGATTGTAGTAAATTAATTCACCAAGCAGGCATCAAGCGTGTGGTTTACATCAACTCTTATTCAGATACTGCTGGTATAGATTTCTTAGATCGCGCTGGTGTTGTGGTGCAACAAATCAGCATCGATGAATTAGCATAAATCCTCTATGAACTCCACCCTGCGTACTTTAAATATAATTCTTGCTTTGATAGCGGTCCTTATTATTTTTGGACTTGGCTACCAGACCGGGAAGAGGTATGATATTGCGGTAGATGAAAACGATAAATATGTAGCTATCTCCTATTCGGTAAATGAGCAAAAAATGCGTCGCTTGATGAGCTTAATCGATAACCATTATGTGAATGATATCAACACCGATAGTTTGGTAGATAAGACGATTAGTTTTGTCATGTCTAATCTAGATCCCCACAGTGTTTATTTAGAAAAGAAACTATCCAGAAGTATGGATAGAGAAATGAAAGGCTATTATGTTGGGATTGGGATTCAATATGTAATCTATAAGGACACGATTGTTATTACGCATGTAGATAAGAACAGCCCTAATAAAGATTTGTTTAAATTATCAGATCGTGTAATCCAAGTAGGTGACTCTACAGTAGTGGGCAAAGCTGCTGAGCGTGTAGGTGAAATGATACAGGGTGAAAATAATTCAAGCCTATCATTAGACATCCTGCGCGATGGAACTCGAAAAACCCTCATTGCGAAACGTGGCGTTATACCCAAAGCCAGCGTTACCGAGTATTTTATGCTCAACAAAAACTTAGGTTATGTAAAGATCTCAAAATTTGTCTCAACTACGGCAGAAGAGTTTAGTGCAGTCTTAAAGCAACTTAAGAAAGAAGGCATGGAAAAATTGGTTTTAGATTTAAGAGGAAACCCTGGTGGCATTATGAGTGCGGCCGAGAAGATTGCCGATGAGTTTTTAACCGAGAATAAGCTTATTGTATTCACCCAAGACAATCAAGGTAAAAAAGAGTTTAGATATGCAACCAACCGAGGTTCTATGGATGGTAAGCCTCTTTATGTATTGATAGACGAGGGTTCGGCTTCGGCGAGTGAAATTATAGCCGGTGCGATTCAGGATAATGATGCGGGCGTTATAATCGGCAGAAGAAGTTATGGTAAAGGACTAGTTCAGAGAGAAATTAGTTTGGGAGATGGGTCTAAATTAAGACTCACCACCGCCAAATACTTTACGCCCTCGGGAAGATCTATTCAAAAACCCTATTTAAACGGAACCGAAGAATATAACCGAGATATAAGTGCGCGCTACATCAGCGGCGAAGTTTTCAATAAAGACAGTATTAAAGTTCCGGATTCATTAATGTTTAAAACCAGTAAGGGAAGAACCGTTTATGGCGGTGGAGGTATTATTCCCGATGAGTTTATTCCGATTGATTCGGTAGGCTACGGAAGATGGTATTATGAACACGCGCATCGCAATATTTTTAATACAAGAATTTTTGAATACATCGAGCAAAACAATAAAAGTTTAAGTAAAATTAAAGAAGAACATTTTATTGCCTTTCATAATCCCAAAGAATTAGCAGAGGAATTATTGGCAAAAATCAACTTGGTTCCAGAGCAGTTTAGTGAAGCTGAAATGATGAACTTTCATACCTTTATTAAGGCAACTATGGCAAGATTTTTATATGGTGAATCAGCCTATAATAAAATTTGGAATCAACGCGATCCTATGATCAATAAAGCGATTGAACTAAATCAAGCCCATTAATATGCAGTGGGACCAGGCACTTGCACAGTATCGTATCTATCTTAAATTAGAGCGAAATTTATCTGAAAACACGATTTCTAACTATATACGAGACATTGAAAAGTTAAGAAGCATGTTTTCTGATGTTTCTCCCAATAAAATCACTTCGGAACAGGTAAGAGAATTCAACTACGAAAACGGAAAGAAATACGCGGTACGCTCTCAGGCTAGGATTCTCTCTGGCATCAAAAGTTTTTATGAATTTATGATTGAAGAAGAGTGGATAGAAATAAATCCTACTACACTCATTTCTGCGCCTAAAATCGGCAGCAATATACCCGATACGCTTTCTACCAAGGAAATTGACAAAATTATTGCGGCCATTGACTTATCGGCCGCTCATGGAGAGCGAAACAGAGCCATTATAGAATTGTTATATGGCTGTGGTTTAAGGGTATCTGAATTGACAGAGATTAAAATTTCGGATCTATTTTTCGATGAAGATTTTATTCGTGTGCTGGGAAAGGGAAATAAACAACGTCTCATACCGATTGCTGCTTATACCCAGAAAATAATTAATATTTATAAAGATCAAGTTCGTGTACATCAAAAAATTCAACCCAAATTTAGTGATCATTTGTTCCTAAATAACCGCGGCGGAAAACTGACCCGGGTGATGATTTTCACGATCATTAAAAAATATGTTGAACTCGCTGGAATCAAAAAAAACATAAGTCCGCATACATTCAGACATAGTTTTGCCACGCATCTCCTAGAAAATGGAGCTGATTTAAGATCGATTCAATTAATGTTGGGCCACGAAAGCATTACCACTACAGAGATTTACATGCATATCGACAAAAAATTCCTAAGAGAGAACATCGAGAAGTTTCATCCACGCAAATAATTCAATCAAACTATAAATTTTAGTTTTGATTAAATTAATTAATAGGATAGTAAAATTGACTTTAACGATAAAGCTTGCTATATCTTTGCTGCGTGGAAATTACATCTAGAGAAAAATTAATATTAGTTTTAATATTAGGTAGTATTGCCGCCTTGGGACCTTTTACAGTAGACATGTATTTACCGGCATTCCCTGCGATTGCTGAAGATTTATCTACTTCGTTAAAAGTGATGTCCTATACCCTAACGAGTTACTTTTTGGGGATTTCAATCGGACAATTAATCTATGGTCCCATCATCGACAAATACGGAAGAAAACCTCCTTTGATGATAGGTTTGGCCATTTATTCTGTCGCCTCATTTTGTCTAATTTTTTCACCTAATATCGACATTATGATTGTACTTAGATTCGTGCAAGCTTTGGGTGCAAGTGTGGGTATGGTGGCAAGTATGTCGATTGTTAGGGATATTTTTAAAGGTAAAGAAATTGCCAAAATGCTCACCAATATTATGTTGGTTATGGGTGTTGCTCCTGTTATTGCGCCTACGCTGGGTGGGCTGTTTTTAGACTATTTTAAATGGGAAGCCATTTTCTTTTTCTTGTTTGCTATATCGGCATTAGTTTTAATTGCGGTTTATCTTTTACTTAAGGAAACCACCGGATATCAGCCTGATGTGAAGTTAAGGTTGGGGTCTAGCATTAAGAATTATTATAAAACACTTCAAAACAAAGCCTTTACTAAATTCACGATTTCGGGAAGTATTGCCATGGGATTTTTGTTTTGTTATATTGCCTCTATTCCCTTTATTTTCATGACTTGGTATGAGGTTTCACAACAAAACTTTGGCTTACTATTCGGGATGAACGCATTTGGGCTTATCCTCGGTAGTCAGATCAATCGGGTATTGCTCAAGAAATTTAATTTAATCTATATTACCAATGTAGTTTTTGTAATTATGTTGGTGGTCATGCTAGGTTTATTAATAGCCTTTTATATCACTACGGTAAATTTGGTAGCCTTTGCGATTACTATCTTTTTCATCATGTTTTTGATTGGCTTTTTAAACCCAAATTCTATGGCACTGGCAATGGACAATGTCGATAAAAACATCGGATTAGCCTCTGCCTTGAATGGAAGTTTTAGAATGGCTTCAGGTGCGTTAGCCTCTGCTGGAATCGCGATTTTATTTGATGGAACACCTATGCCGTTTGTTTGGTTCATTTTTATCCTAATGAGCCTAAGTTTTGCACTTCATCTTTGGGCTTTGAAGACAAATAAAATCAATAATGAGTAGGAGATGTATACGACGAAGCTCGCTTGAATTCTAAGATTATCTCAGCTTAATTCATATGCTTCTTGTAGTTTTTAGTCTTCTAGAAACTGATTTACAATTTGTTGAACTTCTTTTTTAGCTTCATCTAATTGATCATTGATTAAAACTCTATCGAATTGATCAGCAAAAGCCAATTCATCTGCAGCTTTCTCGATGCGCATCTTTAGCTTTTCTGGGCTATCTGTGTTTCTAGCTGTCAATCGTTTGGCCAATTCATTTAAAGTTGGAGGTTGAACAAAAATAGATAAAGCTTGGTCGCCAAAAAGTTTCTTTAATCTCAATCCACCTTGAACATCGATATCAAATAATACATGTTTTCCTTCAGCCCAAATTCGTTGTATTTCTTGGTTTAAGGTTCCATAAAAGTGATCTGGATAAACCTCTTCCCATTCCGCGAATTCTTTGTTTTCTATCTTTTTATTAAACTCATCTACAGAAATAAAGTAATAATCTTTCCCATGAACTTCTCCTCTTCTTTTATCGCGCGTAGCACAAGAAATAGAAAAGCATAAATTATCGTTTTGCTCTAATAAATGCTTTACCAATGTAGTTTTACCCGCACCCGATGGCGCAGAAAAAATGATTAATTTACCTTCTTGCATTATAGTACGTTTAACATTTGTTCTTTGATTTTCTCTAACTCGTCTTTCATGTCTACCACCAACTTTTGCATCTCAGCGTGATTGGATTTAGAACCTAAAGTATTGATTTCTCTACCTAATTCCTGAGAAATAAAGTTAAGCTTCTTACCATTACTTTCCTCTGAATTCATAGTTTCTAAGAAATATTCGCAGTGGTTTTTTAAGCGAACTTTCTCTTCTGTAATATCCAACTTCTCTAAATAAAAAATAAACTCCTGCTCTACTCTATCTTGGTCTACATCTTTAAACTCTTCTAAAGATTTATGAATTCTTTGCTTTAATCTTTCAATACGCTCTTCCTCATACGCAGGAACTTGTGCCAGCAAATCCATAATGTTATGAATTCTTTGTCTAAACTCTTCTTTTAACACTTTTCCTTCGTCGAGCCTAAATTGCTGAATATTATCTAAAGCTTCCTTCAAGCCCACTTGGAATTCTTTCCAATCCTCTTCAGAAAATTCATTTTGATCTGATTGCATTACATCTGGCAAGGTCATAGCTGCTTGAAATTTCTGTTCTATGCTCAACTCATGAGAAATGGCATCCATTTGACTCATATAAGCCCTAATTACCTTAATATTAAGATTGGTGAGTGCAGCAGGATCTAATACATCCGTATTTACATAAACATCCACCTTTCCGCGCATAAGCGACTCGGTGATTTGCTTTCTCATGTCTAGCTCTATAGAGCGCATCCAATGTGGTAAGCGAATATTTAAGTCTATATTCTTACTATTCAGAGACTTTATATCTAAATTATATCGAATTCCGTTGATGGTAACACTAGATTTACCAAAGCCCGTCATGGATTGTAACATAAGATTATATTATTTGCATCAAAAGTACTAAAATGTGTTAAGAATTCCTTGTATAATGCCCTGTTAAACTATATTTAAACTCAATCTATCATCCAATGAATGGTGTAAAATTTGCATGAAAATATGGTCGAATTTAAATTAAAACATATTTTGATTTAACCTAGTAAGAACAAGCACTCAATGAAAAATTTATTATATTTTTTTATACTTATTTCTAGCCTAAGCTACGCCCAAGATTTAAGTGGAAGATGGGTAGCTGTTACAGGCTATGACTCGGGATATTATGCCGAACTTTATTTAGTTCAGAATGATAAGAATGTATATGCCGGACATTGCTATGACACCCAAGAGGGCGGCTATTGTAGACATTGGTTGGATGCTACATATAATCCCGATACCAAAGAATTTATTGGATTGGATATGGAGCTTATTCAAAAATCCTATAGCCACGAACCCACGGACTATATCTTGAAATATGAAAAGGGAGAAAATGGTAAAGAATATTTAGTAGGAACTACGGGTACTATTCCCTATTACATACGACCGAATGGAATCATGCGTCCTAATAAATCTCAACTTATGGATTTAAGGTTTCGTAGTAGAACTATTCCTACTGTGGTTCGCTATGTAAAGGTTTCGGAAGATTATAAAATTTACAATGATGAAATGCCTTTAGCGATGACAGAAGATCAGATTATGTTTGAAAAAGCTGCTTTTCCAGAGGTTTATGACGAGGAAGAGGTGGCTAAATTGAATGAATTACACGATCTTCAAAAAGCACCAGACGTTATTTCATTCCCGAATATTTTAGATATTCCGATGAGACGAAATAGACCCAACCCTCCAACGCCAGAAATTCCTGAATTACCAGAGGCTCCCGAAGAATTAGCCGAAGCAGAAGAAATAATCCCAGAGGACGAAGAAGTAGTTGCAATTCCAGAAGAGGAGATTAAAACCGAAGAACCCAAACCCGAGGTTGAAGTAGAAGGTTATGTAAGTGTAGAACCTAAAAAAGAGGAAGTAGAGGTCAGCATTACCGAAAAGAAAGAAAAGCGAAGTAATCAAATATTCTCTCATTTAAGATTAAAAACCAATAAAGTCACTTTACTCATCATGGACTACGGAACTATTGATAATGATACCGTTACCGTCTTTTATAATGATAAAATCATTGCAGATGGAATTCGTTTAACTCATACTGCTGCTGAGTTTGAATTGGAATTAGATCCTAACAAAAGAAATGAATTAACTTTTGTTGCCAATAATTTGGGTGACGTACCTCCGAACACAGCGAGAATTACATTAATAGCTGATGATAAAAGATATAATTATAGATTATTTTCTGATGAGCAAACCAATGCAGTGATTTTATTAGAAAATGTTGGACGAATGGAAGAAGAAGATTAATTTTAAAAAATCACAAAATAAAAAGCCACTTTCTTAAGAAAGTGGCCTTAATATTCTTAATATTTTAAAGTAAAAATTGTTTTAATTCACTTTAGACTTAATGTAATCTATTAATTCTTGCGCTACATCTTTTCCTGTTGCCTGTTCCATTCCCTTGAAACCCGGTGATGAATTCACTTCGCAGATCATATAACCGTATTCTCCAAATAGTAAATCAACGCCGGAGATTTCTAATCCTAATTCGGTCGTAACACTTAATGCCAATTGCTCAATCTCTGGGGTTACCTCAAATGCTCTAACTCCTCCTCCACGAGAGAAATTAGCTTTGAAGCTATCGTCCGTAGAATATCTTTCCATGCAACCTACCACACGGTTTCCAATCACGAAAACACGCAAATCTCGACCTTTGCTGCTGCTAATAAATTCTTGTAAAATAATCTCAGCATTAGGATTTGTGATTTGAATTAAATTACCTAAATCCTCAAAAGATTGCGCATCATGTGATAAAATCACACCGCTTCCTTGTGAGCCAGATAATGTTTTTATAATCACTGGAAAACCTAATTTCTTAGCGACTATATCTGCGTTCACAGGAAACTTCACCATAATAGTTTTGGGAACCGGGAATTTTTCTGCTAAAATCTGCATTTGAAAAAGTTTGTCTTTTACTTTTTCAATCGCCTCCGAAGAGTTTACACTATAAACACCTAATCTCTCTAAATGACGGATTACTGCCAAGGCAAAATAACTCGTTGTGGCTCCCATTCTTGGGAATATAAAATCTGGTAATTTGGTTATTTTATCATCTAAAAGAACACTCTTTCTGTCGTCTTGGGTAACAATAATTTCTATTTGGCGAGGGTCGTGCAACTCAAGCTCAATTCCTGCTTGCTTTGCAGTTTCTATCAGCTTTAATGTTTCGTACGAAGGCTCCTTTCCATAGACTTGCTTTTGCAAAATCCAACCTTTCATCATATCAATATTTAAAGTTGCAAAGGTAGACTATTCACCGATATGAATAATCATTAATTAATCCTGATTCTTTATCCCTAAAAACTTATCTCTACCCACCAAATACACAAAAACGGCAAGCATTGGAATGGTAGCGAGAAATAATATCCACATCAATCTTTCGTGAACAGGATTTTTAATTAAATCTATAATTACAGCAATGAGAGAAACTAAATTTAATCCTATACCCACATACAGCCAAGTTGTATCCACATCATACTGCTGATAGGCACTATAAAATGCTCCCAGAATCATTGCAATGCCGATTCCAGAGAAAGCCACCAAGAGTTTTTTAGGTAATATTAAATCTTGAATCTGCATTATTCTTCTTCTGAATTACTTTCCTTCTTAGCCTTAATTACTTCTTGCTTATACTTCTGAAACGAATCCCAACCTTGTGAAGTTAAAGGCACTTTCGTCTGAAAACCTCTACTCACCAAGTTACATCCTTCGCTTTTGGCAGTTGCATGACCAATAACGGTAAAATGAGGATTAGCCTTAATCTTTTCGTGATCATCTAAAGATATGGTAAAAAGCAATTCATAATCCTCTCCACCATTTAAGGCTGCAATAGATGCATTGACATCGAACTCCTCTCCCGCACTAATCACCTGTTGGTCCATAGGGATTTTTTCTTCATAAACCACAAAACCAACATTACTTTCCTCAGATAAATGCAGCGTTTCTGAAGCCAATCCATCAGAGATATCAATCATAGCGGTTGGCCTAACATCTAATTCTTTTAGAAGTTTCACGATATCCAACCTTGCTTCTGGTTTTAATTGTCTTTCGATCAAATAATTATAAGGCGACAAATCAGGTTGTACAGCAGGATTTGCTTTCCAAACTTCGTTTTCTCTTTCTAGGATTTGTAATCCAAAATAAGCTGCTCCCAAATCACCAGAAACCACTAATAAATCATTTTCCTTAACGCCATTGCGATAAACAATTTCCTCTTCTTTTTGATGTCCGATAGCTGTTATATTGATAACCAATCCCGACTGAGAAGAAGTGGTGTCTCCACCTACTAAATCCACCTTATATTTTTGACAAGCAATCAGCATTCCGCTGTATAGTTCATCGATAGCTTCTACAGGAAAACGATCTGAAACCGCAATAGAAACTAGTATTTGAGACGGAATGGAATTCATGGCGCAGATGTCGCTAATATTCGTGATAACTGCTTTATAACCTAAATGCTGTAAGGGAACATATCCCAAATTGAAATGCACACCTTCTGTCAACATATCGGTAGTCAAAACTACTTTTTCGCCTTCAAAAGATAGCACAGCAGCATCGTCACCAATGCCTTTTATACTACTTTCGTTTTTAAGTTGTACAGAATTTTTAATCCTATGAATTAAACCGAATTCACCAATTTCACTAAGTGGCGTTCGTTGTTGTTCTTTATCTTCTAACATCTTATTTTAAATCTTCTGGATTAATATTTTGTGGAGCTACACCCAAGTTTTTGATATCCATCTTGCTCAGTTTTTTGGCTCCTTCTGTATCTAAAGCCTCCATAATCTTTAGCATTTCTTGTGGAAGTTCGGTAGCCATTTTGCGAGTTGTAAAGTCTAACCAACAGCCAAAAATCTTAGATTTAGCCTTGTGTTGACCTTGCTCATCATACAAATCATGTTCAAATTCAAAAAGAACAAAATCTTCTGAAACACCTGAAATTTTGGTATGAATGTAAATGGTTGTATCAGGTAAAATCTCTCTAAAGAAATTAAATTTTTCTTCAAAAATAACCGGACCTCTTTTCCAAATATGCATGTGTTTGGTGTCAAATCCAAGTTCGTTTAGTGCTTTCATTCTCGCAAAAGAAGTAAAACTCATATAGGCTTGATTCGCCAAGTGCATATTTGGGTCTAAGTCGCTCCATCTAACTTGTACATGGGATTTAAATATCTTCATCTTCTAAATTTAAGGGTAATGTGATAATAAACGTTGTCCCCTTGTCTGGGTTGTTTCTAAAACGAATATTACCATCGTAATCTTTAATAATTTTATTCACCATCGGCAAGCCCAATCCAGAGCCTGATGATTTAGTGGTAAACTTAGGTTCAAAAAGCTTTTCTGCGATGTCATCGGAAATTCCAACACCATTGTCTTTAACGAAAATCTCTACTACTTTTTTAGATTTAACCACGTCGATTTTAATTTCTGGTTTTACACGAGCGGGAACCGATTGAATAGCATTTTTAACCAAGTTGGTAATAACTCTTACCAAATAATTCGGGTCGAAGTGAATATAAACAGCTTCTTGATTTGAATTAAATTCAATCAACTCGTCATCAAAAATGTCTATGCTGGTATCTATTTCTTCGATTAAGTTGATATCCTCATCTTTTCTCAGTGGCATTCTAGTAAAGTCAGAAAAAGCCTCAGCAATTCCACTCAGGGTATCTATTTGTTTGATTATACCTTTGGTTAATTCAGCCACTTTATCTTTTACATCAGGCGCCGTGGGATCAAATCTTCTCTGGAAACTCTGCATTTGTAAACGCATGGGCGTTAATGGATTTTTTAATTCATGAGCCACTTGCCTTGCTGCCTCTCGCCATGTTTCTTCACGTTCTATCTTCAACAATTGCTCTGATTGTTCATTTAGCTCTGAAAGCATGTTATTATATGATTCAATCAGCACTTTTACCTCATCATTAAACTGATACTCAATAGGTTTATTAGCTTTAATCATGTGTGTAGATTGCAGAATTTCAGCAATTTCATTTAATCTACCTGTAATCGATTTAGAAATCCACCAAGAAACTAAGGCACCAAATACCAATACACCAATCACAACCCCTAAAAAAAGTTCTAAAAGCGCAAATAATTCTTCTTTTAAGAAAGAATCGTCATGCAAATAAGGCAAACTTACAATTGCTATCGGTTGCTGGAAAATATTGTAAATGAGACTATAGGTGGTCAAGAAAGTATTATCACCTTCTGTTCTTCTTACCTCAAATCTGTCATTGCTTGGGTTAATTCTCTCTAGAATATAACTTGGAACTTCTCGTCTTTGATCAGAAATTTTAGCTTCGGAGGTAAGTAATAATTTTCCGCTTAGATCATAAATATTAATGGGAATATCATTAATGTCAGCAAATTCAAAGAGTTTATGCTCTAGAATATCCTTAATATTCCCTTCGGCTGCTTCCTCTGGATAATCTGTAATAGCATAATCCAAAGTTTCGATAATGGTTTTTTCCTTTCTCGCTAGTCTATTTTCGTGGTAAACCTTTGTAGTTTGCTGAAAATGGAAGAAGGTTAACAGACCAATGATGGTAGCCGTAAATAAAATCATCACCACTAGGGCAATGAAAATGCGCATTCGCAGCGTAAGTCTGTCTATGATATTCAAATTTTTATTTTTTTTATAATGCCCTAGCTTCAAAAATCGTGCTATGACCTTTTCTCCATAAGTTTCTGAACATATTTCCCCAAAATATCAAATTCCAGGTTCACTTGATCTCCTACTTTAAGGTCTCCTAAGTTGGTATGTTCCCAAGTATAAGGTATAATGGCAATAGAAAATCCGTTATCATCAGAATCAACCACGGTTAAACTCACTCCATTCACGCAAATAGAACCTTTCTGAACGGTGACGAATGTATTAGTTTTATAAGAAATATAGATTTTAAAACTTCCATTTTCGTCGGTGATACGCTCCACAATACCTACTTGATCCACATGACCTTGAACCACATGACCGTCTAGTCTATCGTTTAATTTAATACAACGTTCTAGGTTGATGTTCTTACCAACTTCCCAAGCACTAAGATTGGTTTTTTGCAAAGTCTCCTCAATGGCAGTTACCGTATAAGTTTTATCCGTAAGCGCAACCACGGTTAAACAAACACCATCATGAGCAACACTTTGGTCAATTTGAAGCTCATCTACAAAAGAGCAGCTCAAGGTATAGTGTGTGTTTGATTTATCTTGTTCAATAGCTTCAACTTTAGCCATTTCCTCTACAATTCCTGTAAACATAATTTTCTAATACTTAATTCAACCTAAAGATAAGGCTTTTTACCAATAGCCATTGGAGCTATAATCATCATCCAACCCATAAAGATCATCGTCTTCGTCGTCGAGGTCGAATTCATCGTCGATATCTAATTCACCTAACAAATCTTTTTCGGGTGCTTCTTCGGGTCTTTGCCCATAACTGAACACAACCGCTGGAAATTCAGAATTAACCGAAATAACATCAGTTTCTACAACCTCCACATAGAAAGTCCAAAGTGAAAGAAAATCATAAACAAAGATCATTTTATTTCCCTTTTGTGGAATCACTTGTCCCACTGTGATATCAGCCATTGTTTCGGCTGCTTCTTCTTCTGAAATATCCATTAATGGAATTTCACTTCCCTGAAACCAATCATCATTTGATAAATAAAAGGATGCCATCTCCTCTCCTTCCATTTCAAAGGCCTGCTTGATTCCTTCGTGTAATTCTAGAAGCGTTTGATCGTCTCTGATTTCAATATCTCTGAATACGTCTTCTTCTACTTCTAGTATTATTCTTAGTTTGGTAATTGTCATTTGCTGATTTTATTGCTGTTTGTTTGCGTCATTCCCATTTTCTCACCCAAAGCAATCATGTACTTATAGGCATCTTCGCGATTGTTGTGCAAATCGCCTTCCAAAATGGCTTCTTTAATTTGGTTTTTAATTTTTCCAACGGCTGGACATGGCTTAATATCAAAAGCTTGCATAATATCTTCCCCACTGATAGGTGGCTGGAAATTTCTTACCTGATCTCGATCCTCTACTTCTTTAATTTTTTGTTCAACTAGAATAAAGTTTTCTGTAAAACGTTTTTGTTTTTTGTTGTTCTTGGTTGTAATATCTGCCTTACACAGCGTAAATAAATCCTCTAAATCATCACCGGCATCAAATAAAAGTCGTCTTAAAGCAGCATCTGTAGCGGTTTCGCTTACCAAAGCAATGGGGCGCGAACTTAACATCACCAACTTTTTTACGTATTTCATTTCTGGGCCCATAGGCAATTTAAGCCTTCTGAATAACTTTGGAACCATTTTACTTCCCACAAATTCATGGGAATGGAAAGTCCAACCGATTTTTTTGTGAAACTTTTTGGTTGGTGCTTTTCCAATGTCGTGTAACAAAGCGGCCCAACGAAGCCACAGATTATCGGTGTGTTTTGAAATATTGTCAACCACTTCAAAAGTGTGATAAAAATTATCTTTATGTCGCTGACCTTCTATTTCTTCTATTCCTTTAAGCGCTACTAATTCTGGTAAGAATTTCTCTAAAAGTTTAGCCTGATCTAGCATGATTAAACCTACGGAAGGTTTATCTGTCATGAGAATCTTATTGAATTCATCCATGATGCGCTCCTTTGAAACGATTTTCAAACGGTCGGCATTGTCTTGTATAGCTTTGAATTCTGTGTGATTGATATCGAATCCTAATTGTGCTGCGAATCGAATGGCTCTCATCATCCTCAATGGATCGTCAGAAAAAGTAATATCAGGATCTAAAGGTGTGCGAATCATTTTGCTCTCTAGGTCTTGTAGGCCTTCAAAAGGATCTACAAATTCGCCATAAGTTTCTTGATTTAAGGAAATTGCCAAGGCATTGATGGTAAAATCTCGTCGAAGTTGGTCGTCTTGAATACTGCCATTTTCTACCGCAGGATTTCGGCTATCTTCTGAATAACTTTCTTTTCTAGCACCCACAAATTCCCAGTCTACGCCTTGATAGCGAAACATAGCTGTTCCAAAGCGCTTAAAAAACGAAACTTTTGGTGGGTTTGGTAAATTCGTGGCGACTAATCTTGCCAACTCTATTCCGCTACCTTCGGTAACGATATCTATATCTTTTTTGCCAGGTCGTTGCAAAATATGATCACGTACGAATCCGCCAATCACAAATGTTTTTTGGGCTAGTTGATCTCCGACCTTTCCAATTTCCTGAAAAAGTGGCTCCTCCAGAGCATCTTTCAAATTCATGGGGCAAAGATATAAATTTGTTATCTGAAATATAGGTTTTAGACGAAAGACTGCGGTGCTGATTGTAGCAAAAATCCTTTTCTTTCTTTTGACACTACAAAATACGAAAGACAGAGAGCGACCCTAGAAGCTCCTCTGGATGAGATATTTTGTTGGCAAAAGAAGAAAAGATTGCCGCGGAAAGCAGCTTCAACCGCCCTAATCATATTTATTTTTTTTTAAGTTCTTAAAACTTTTACCTGAAAATCGTGCGTGATTTGAATCAACGACGAGGATGGGAATTCGGGGATAAAATTTTCGGCTTCGGGCATAATGTAGTCTACTTGCTCAAGAATTTGATTTGAGATCTGCTGATAATTCGTTGGGGCAGCTTCACCAGCAATATTAGCTGAAGTGGAAATTAATGGCTGTTTGCTGCGTTGAATTAGGCGTTGCAACAAGGGATAATTTACCACTCGAATGGCAATGGTGCCTTCGGGAGACAATAGAAAGTCTGGCAAATCGAGGATTTTCTCGTAAACGATGGTTACGGGTTTTTCGGACAAATCTATGATGTCCCAAGCTAAATCGGGCACGTCTACATATTTCTGTAAACTAGCATCGTTGTCGACCAACAAAATATAGGTTTTATTGTCTGGCCTGTGTTTTAATTGGTTGAGTTTGGCGATGGCTTTTTGGTCAAACGCAAGACAACTCAGACCAAAAGTTGTGTCGGTGGGTGTAAGAATAACTCCAGAATTCTGTAATATTTCGAGTGCTTTTTGCATGCGGCAAAATTATTGCTTTTATTTTGAATCGATGACAAAACGAAAAATATTATTTCGGATAGCGAACTTCGAAGGTGGTGGAGCTGAGAAAGTTCTGACCACTATTTTAAAAAAACTCAATCGAGATAAATTTGAAATTGATTTACTCTTGCATCGACTTTCTGGAATTTATCTGAAAGATATTCCAAAAGATGTAGGCTTATTTTATTTAGGGAAAGGTGAAGCTCATTTGGGTAATTCTTGGTTACCGAAAATAATTGAGCGAAAAATTGAGAAAAAGAAATACAAGTGGCTTAAATCGAATACTAAGTATATATATTCTAAAAAATTAAAAAAAGAATATGATGTTGAGGTTGCTTTTCTTCATGATTTAATGCCGATTGTAAAGTCGAGCCCTTCGAAAAAGAAGATAGCTTGGGTTCATAATGATTTTTCGAATGAAAATTATTTAACTGAAAAAATTAAGAAAGACATCGTAGAGGCTTCTCAATGCTTTGATAAAATTATTTGCGTTTCGCTGCAGTCGAAAGAAAGTTTTGAGAATTATGGGGCAGATTCAAGTAAAACCCAATTGATTTATAATCCCATCGACGAAAAAGAAATTTATGCTAAAAGTGAGCTAGAAAAGATTGAATTAGATAAAAATAAAATTAATCTTCTGGCTATGGGGAGGTTGCATCCACAAAAGCGCTATGATCGTATGATTGAGGCCGTAGAGCTTTTGGTTAAGAGAGGAGTAGATAATTTTCATCTTAATATACTGGGCGAAGGGAATGAAAAGGAAAAACTTTCAGAAATGATTCGGTCTAAGGATTTAGAAACCCATATAAGCCTGAGAGGTTTTATTGCTAATCCTTATCCTTGGATTAAGGCTTCTGATGTTTTTGTTATGTCCTCTGACTTTGAAGGTTTCCCAGTAGTGATTTGCGAAAATCTTATTCTCAATAAACCTATTATTTCAACCAGGGTCTCTGGAACTATAGAAGTAATAGCTGAGCATGGATTAGGTTTTATAACCGAAAAAAATCCAAACGACTTAGCAGAGAAGCTTGGTAATATGATATTGAATAAGGCTGTAAGAGAGGTGTTTGAACAAAAAATTCGATCTACCGAATTACCTTTTTCGAGTGATCATTCCATGAGAGAAATTAATCAACTGCTATTTGAGATTTAAGACAAAATAGTTTTAACCCAATTTTCTACCGTATACTTCTTATAGATGTCGGTAGGAACTTCCTGATAATTAGAAGCTAGAAATTCTTTTGGTATATGAATGTCTTCTGGATTGATAACTAAAATGTTATTTTCATTATAGAAATCATAATTTTTGATTTCGGGATTATTGGTTATTAGTTTCTTATGATTTCCTAGCGCCTCAAAGGGTCTAAAACTTAATCCTTTCTGATCTTTTCGTTGCATATCAACCATAATTTTGCAATCTCTGATGTAGTCTTCTATTTCTGAAATCGGGAGTTTGGTTGTAGTAACTGAAAATAACTTGAATGATTTTCTTTTTTTCGAGAACAGAATGAATTTAAAATCAATCTTATGTTGATGCAAGTACTCAGCAAGGCGATTTAATTTATGCCATCTGTGGTCGTAAGCAGAGATATTAAAGATTTGATGTTTATGAGTTTCTGACCTTAGTTTATCGGTTGCAATGAAGTTTGGAATAAAAGTATAAGATTCTGATTTACAATCTTCTGGTTCATAGGAAAAAACCTTATCAAAATGATGAGCTATCTTCCTCTGTTCCGGCATTTTAGTGAGGCTATCGAAAAAATAAGCAACATATTTTTTAGAAATGGACTTTAGAAAAACATGTGTTTGTTGATTTAGATATTGTCCGTGGATAATAAGAGTGTAGTCAAATGATTTTCCTCTAAATCTTTTTTTTAATGCTTCTTCACGAGCTTTCTTTTTAGCATTTTCGCCAAACAACTTACCTATTCCCGCGCTAATCTTATGAAAGATATTATTGTATTCAAATTTAAGCGGCGCATCTTCATAGTACAAAACTTCCACCTCATGACCTTGGCGTTTCATTTCTTCCACTGCAAAATCCATGTATCCAAAAATATAACTGGAGATAAGTAGAATTTTCATGCTTTTGGAATCTTGATTAAACCCAACTTTCTTTTAAAATATACTTTTCGAAGTTTGTTTGTCCAATTTTTTCTCATGTCGCCTAACCAATAGATATAAGGATTTCCTCGCCTTATATCACCTGGAATCGTCGCAAATTCAAAATTATTTTTCCAAGCGACATAATTAAAACTCATTTGGTCCCTTTTGCTATAGTTTTCTACCATATACCACCAATCTTCCATTAATTTAATGACTTCCGGATGGTTATGATTTCTAACTAAACATCCACCTTTTATAAGTCCATTTTCAACTGGATAATTTTCACTTTTCAAAAATTTTAAATGCTTATCGATAGTAGATAAATCATCTTTAAAATATAGACCTAGATTATGTAAATCTTTGATGGCCTGACCTTCTGCGTAAATGCAATTTCTGCTATCTGGAAAAGTCTGTGCATGACTAAATGCTGCCATATTGTGATGCTCTAAACTCTTCTGAAGCAGGTGATTCATATCGCCAACAATGAGAAAATTGGCATCTATATAAATACTTGTTTCGTAGTCGCCCACAAATTGATGTGCTAATATTTTAATTTGCCGGTTAGAACGTGTAAAATCTGTAGCGTCGTAAGGCGTGACCTGAATTACTTTCCAAGGATGTGCTTGTAGGTTAGATTGATCGGTAAAACATATAAAATCGAAACCCTCTATTTTAGGTTGAGGAACAAGCCCACATTGACCCCCGAAAATAGCTGTATAAATTACTTTCTTGTTTATTGGTTTTCCCATAATTCATCTAGATACACATATCTTTTGTGTACGTAATCCGCAAGTAATTTAGACATTTTAAAACCAACAAGACCATCTAAGAAACCAAACCTCAACACATAATGATGGAAAAACCTGAATCCAGGCTTAATATAAAAATGAAAGAAATTAGGCCTGACTTTCTTTTCAAACAATTCTTCAGCTCTTAATTTTGAATAAAAGAAGAGTTTTTCTTTATAGTTTTCAAATGACTTATAAGAGTAGTGATCTAATTTTGTTTTTAGCTTACCTGGCTTTTTATCACATTCCAGAATTTCGTGTACTAAGAATTCGTCCTTATAGCGGCAACAAGATTTTCTAAATAAGCGAATCGCTTTATCATTTTGCCAACCACTGTATTTCAAGCGGTTATTTTGAACATAGAATTTTCTATAATTATAAAAAGAGCTAATTTCTTTTTCTGTTCTAACGGTATATAAAATCTCTGCGATTAAGGCTTGCGGCAATCTTTCGTCGGCGTCATAAAAGGTTATCCAGTCATATTGAGCTTTTTCTAAGGCAAAATTTCTTTGACTAGAGAAGTTATCGAATTTGCGCTGGTATACCTTTACTTTTGGATTTCTTTTGGCTAATTCTACGGTTCTATCGGTACTGAATGAATCCACCACAATAATTTCATCTGCGAATTTATCCACTTCGGACAGATAAGCTAAAATATTTTCCTCCTCGTTTTTAGTGATTACCAAGGCCGATATATTTTGATGTTCAGACGGAACTATTTGCTGAGACTGAAAATGAGGGAAATTTTGGCTTAAGAATTCTGAAAGTTTTTCTATCACAAAATCCTCCGTTAGCAAATCATAATAAGTTGCTGCTTTTTCCTCGTATAATTTCAGATCAGGTTTAATATATAAATCTGGTCGAAGTTGTCTTAAATGAACACTCGCGTGCTCTACCTTATTTTCCATACATCCCCAAATCTCTGGGAATTTATGTGGAGAATAAATACTGAAAGTTTTCTTGTTTAAAGCTTTAGCCATATTGATTCCGCCACCTTCGTTTCCAATGTAGGCATCACAATTTGACATGATTTTTAGATACTCGCGTACACTTTTCCCAATTAAATGAGGATAGATTTTATCTTTAGACTTTAAGTTATTTAAGATTAAATCTACTGATTCTTGCTGTTTAGGAATATAATTAAAGAGAATATTCACATCATAATGCTCTTGAATGAATTCAATAAGCTGAGCCATTCTCTCTAGACTCCATGATTTAACAGGACTACTTCCTAGAATTCCCAACATAAAACTAGGGCGATTCAAATCTAAGCCAGCATCTTGCATGAGTTGTTTGCCTTCATCTTTTTCCTCTTCAGAAAGAAATAATTTAAAACTAAAATCCAACTGAGTTAAGTCCTCACAAAAAGGCTTTAATAACTTCAAACGATCCTCTAGGGCTTTGCAATAACCCATTTGAGTAGTATCTGCTTGATTAATCAAATCCGTATATAGATGTCGAAAAATAGGCTTGTTATAACTCACGCGTTGTTTAGCTCCAGAACGCCAAGTGATGTATCGACTCTGTAATTTGGCATAAGGATCAATCAGAATATCGTAGTTTTCTTTACGAATGACGCTTGCATATTGTTTAAGAACTTTAAACTTTTTTAATTCTACATCATCAAAAGATATTACTCTATTGATATTAGGATTTCCTTTTAGCACATCCAAAGCCTGCTTATAACAGAAAAAATGAATTTCGCTATTTGGGTAAATCTTCTTTAAATTATTGGCAATGACCGACGAAGCCAAGACATCACCAATGAATTTATTTTGTATGATTAAAATCTTCTTCAACAATACCGATACAAGAAATTAATTAAACAGCAACATTATGCGTTCTCAAAGCTTCGTTTAAAGAAGTCTTTTTATCTGTAGAAGCTTTTCTTTGACCAATAATCAGAGCACAAGGAACTTGGTACTCACCTGCTGGGAATTTTTTGGTATAACTACCAGGGATCACAACGGATCTTGGCGGTACATATCCTTTTATTTCTTTTGGTTCCTCTCCTGTTACATCAATGATTTTTGTTGAAGCAGTTAAGACAACATTAGCCCCTAAAACGGCCTCTGTTCCTACTCTAACACCTTCTACAACTATACAGCGAGAACCTATAAATGCATTATCTTCAATAATTACGGGTGCAGCTTGCAATGGTTCTAAAACGCCACCAATACCAACACCTCCACTCAAATGAACACCTTTACCAATCTGTGCACAACTACCAACCGTTGCCCAAGTATCTACCATAGTACCCTCATCTACATAAGCACCGATATTAACATAAGAAGGCATCATGATTACTCCTTTAGCCACAAAAGCACCATGTCTAGCAATCGCATGAGGCACCACACGCACTCCTTTGGCTGCATAATCTTTCTTTAGAGGAATCTTATCATGAAACTCAAAAGGACCTACTTCTATGGTTTTCATTTCTTGGATTGGGAAATACATTACCACTGCTTTCTTCACCCATTCATTAACAGTCCAACCATCCTGATTAGGTTCGGCCACACGTAGCTCACCTAAATCTAGCATATCCACTACTTTTCTAATGGCATCTTGATTTTCTTTATTTTTCAATAAATCCCTGTTTTCCCAAGTATCATCGATAATCTGTTGAAGTTCTTGCATGTTCGTATTTTCTAATTTTACAAAGATAATTTCTAATTCTTAAAAGCCTCGAAAATAGGCAAATTAATTTTATTTAAGAATTACAAGGAACGCGAGCAGTTAAGCTTGAGATTGGATTGGGAGTCTGTATTTTTTAAAACTAAATGCATCATAGATAATTTAATTATAAATTATGCATTATGCATTCCTCAACAATAGAATTCCTAAAGCCCTAACACACCTAATTGTTTTAAATTGAACTAATTAAGGGATTTCTTTAAAAAAATAAAACTTACACAAATTATATTTTCCGCAAAAACATTAACAGAAAGCACTAAATTTTTGTTAAAAATTTAATAGAATCACATGAAAATAAAATAAAATTTTCTTAATGACGTGGTTTGATAGTTTATATTATTCCTAAGTATATCTATTTTTATTATTGGATATATTAAATTTTTTTGCATAAATCATTCATATTCGTATATTTGATATTCACAATTAAAACTTCTATATTATGAAAAACATTTACTTCTGGATGTTAACGCTGTTTTGTAGCACGTTAATGTTTTCAGGAACTAACAACTTTACGTTTGAAACCCAGACCAAGGGTTGGTCTATGTTTCAAACGCGGGCATTTGGCCCAGACACAGCATTTAAATACGATGGTAACTTCAACCATGTATTTTATGGAAATACGATGAGCGCATTAGCAATTAATGACTATTGCACTTCAAGTGGAAGCACTGTTGAAGCAATTACCTTAGTAAGTTTCGATGATTTTAGCCACGCTTCACCGGCTGAAGGCGCTCCTGGATATGAAGACTTTACTGACCAAACGATTACGGTGGCCCCAGGAAGCACCTACCCTGTAAGCTTTGAAGGAAATACGGCGGGGAATTTCACCACTTATTTCACTGTTTTCATTGATTGGAACCAAAACGGTGAATTAGACGATGCAGGTGAGATTTTTGAAATTGGATCCATTACAGACTCCGATGGCACAGATGGCATTTCTGCAGATGGACAAATAACAGTTCCAGGTTTTGCCCAAGGAATTACCAGAATGCGAGTTGTTAAAAATTACGGTTCTTCACGAACAAGCCCTTGTGGCAATTTTTCTTTTGGTCAAGTTGAAGACTACACCATCAATGTTGTAGGAGATCCAATTTGGGACTGTCCAGAACTAGAAGCATCATTTGGCGAGACATGTGATGATGGCAATCCTGACACTTTGAACGATGCTGTAAATGAAAACTGTGAATGCGAAGGAATTATACCTCCAGATGGAATTGTATGCGAAGCTCCTATTGAGATTACTTCATTACCTTACACAACTACAGATAACACAGAGAATTACGGTGATGATTATGAGAGTTCTAACATTCCTCCACTTGCTGAAGGAGCAGTTGGAAATCCATCCTCTTATTACTTAACCGGAGATGATGTGGTGTATGCTTACACTCCCTCTCAAAATCAGATTATTGATATTACGGTAACAGATCATGGCTCTTGGGCTGGTGTTTTTGTATTTACAGGATGTAGTCCTTTCACTAGCACAGTTGGTGGGCATACAAGTTCGAGTGGTACAACGGCCTTAGAGGTAAATGGTCTTGTAGTTGAGGCAGGAGAAACTTATTATATAGTTATCTCAACATATGCTGCGCCACAATCGACACCTTATACGCTTACTGTTACGGACGTTACTCCTTCTTGTTTTATTCCAACAGATTTAGCTATTGATAACATCACTCAAACCAGCGCAGAACTCAGTTGGACAACTAGTGCTAGCCAAAGTGATATATATCTTGTCTTAGCTGGCGAACCGGCTCCAGATGAGAATAGTACGCCGACTCACTCGGATCTAACTTCTCCATACACTTTGAACAATTTAACGAATAGCACTAACTATGATGTATATTTGCGTTCGGATTGTGGCATTAACGATGGAGTAAGCGATTGGGTTGGACCGTTAACCTTTGCAACGAGTTGTGGTATAGCTACAGTTCCTTATGTTATGGACTTTGAAACGGCTACCGTTCCTAATCTTCCTGCATGTACATCTAGAGAAAACAATGGCATTGGAAATGATTGGAAAACAAGTACAAGCGCCAGTGGATTTACTGGTAAAGTATTGAATTATTCCTGGCATTCAACATCAGGCACAGCCAATTCATGGTTCTTTACACAAGGAATACAGCTTTATGCAAATACTACTTATGATCTTTCATTTTTAGTTGGGAATAATTCTACTTTTTATACTGAGAGCATGAAGGTATCATACGGCACATCACCTACAGAGTCGGCCATGGTGAATGAAATTACAGATTTACCAAGCATCCAAACTTCATCAAGCGCTCCAATGGAAAGACTTCATAGTATCAATCCGCCATCTGATGGAGTGTATTATTTTGGATTTAATGTTTATTCTATAGATGATCAAAATCAATTATACTTAGATGATATTAGTATTGTTGAGGCACCAGAATGTCCTAATCCTTCTAATTTATCTGTTAGCAACATTGGTGAAACTTCTGCTGATTTAGACTGGGATCATCCTGGAGCTAATTACTACAATATTATTGTAAGAGAAGCAGATGGAGAGGAATATACACCAACTCAGGGAGATATAACTGATTTAGAAATTGAAGGACAACCTTATACTAAAACTGGTTTGTCGCCAAATACGACGTATGAGTTTTATGTGATCGCAGATTGTGATATGTACTGGTCTGGATTTGTTGGACCGTTTACATTCACTACTTTAGCGGTTGCTCCTGATAATGATGATGCATGTGGTGCAACAACATTAGCTTGTGGAGATTCTATCGAACAAAGCTTAGCAGGAGCTACAGAATCTTTAGAGGATAGCTGTTTTGGCTCAGGCACAAGTGATGTATGGTTCACCTTTACTTCTGATGGTTCGCAAACAATGACGGTTGCTGAAACATCTAATTTTGATGCTATAGTTCAACTTTTTGTTGGAGATGACTGCGGAAACCTGGTAGAGGCTGGAGCATGTTCAGATTACACAGAAAACTACACTGTAACTGAAGCTGGAACTTATTACTTCCGAGTTCGTCCTTATTCCTCTAGCAACAATGCTGGAACGATTGTAGTTGGACTTACTTGCACTACTCCACCCGTAAATGATAATTGCGATGGCGCTATTGCTCTTGAATGCGGTGATGACCCTATTACTATTTCATCCATAGGTTCAACAGCAACTGCTCCTGAAGGATGTAGTATTGGAGATAATGGATTATGGTTCTCATTTGAAGGAACAGGTGCGGATGTAACGATTACATCAACGGCTAGCTTTGATCATAAAATCTATATGCAAACTGGTTCTTGTGATAATTTAACTTATATCGCATGTCAAGATGGTACTGTAAATGAGGAAATCTACACGATAGATTCTACAGTTGCGGGTGAAATGTACTATGTTTATATAGCTCATTATAGCTCATATACCAACGCAACAGGAAGTATTTCTGTTAGTATAGATTGCGCTGAGGTGCCAGAGTGTACTTCACCAGAATTAACCCTTGAAGCACAGGATGCTGCTGGCGAATCTATTGAATGCCTTGATGCAGGAAGCGAATTCTATGTATTGGCAACCTTATCCGGCGGAGATGGAAACAATTCCTACAATGTTTCTGCTAATGGCGGAGATGCCACGGTAGTAGATGCCGGAGGCTCAGTTGTTTTTGGTCCATTTGCAGTGGGTACTGATGTTACTGTTACAGCTGTTGGTGCTGAGGATGGAGATTGTAGTGTTTCAACTTCCGTTGATTCACCAGCTCTTTGCCCACCTTCAAATGATGATTGTTCTGGAGCTATCGCTCTTACATGTGGTGAAACAATCACTGGAAGCACAGTAAATGCAACATCTTCTGGATTATCAGCAACTTGTGATGGATTTACATCTTCAAGTGCATTGGATGTATTCTACACCTTTGAAGCAGATGGAACAAGTGATTATACAGTCTCTCTTACTGCGGCTGCAGGTAACACTTTTGATGGTATTCTATTTGTATATTCAGGTGCTTGCGGAGATTTAACAAGTATAGAATGTTCAGATTCTGGAAATCCAGAAGAAATAGAAATGTCAGCTCCAAGTGCAGGAACTTATTATGTAAGAGTATTTAGATATTCAGGATCAGGTAATTTCACACTTGCATTAGAATGTAATGTGGTTGAACCAGAATTCGACTGTCCAGAACTTGGATTGAATATCGGTGATGCTTGTAATGACGGTGATGACTCGACAGAAAATGACGTTGTAACTGAAGACTGTGAGTGTGCTGGTACGCCAATCATTGTTGAACCTGAATTCGACTGTCCTAGCTTACAAGCTAACATTGGTGACAGTTGTGATGATGGTGATGACACAACAGAAAACGATGTTGTTACGGAAGATTGTGAATGTGTTGGTACGCCAATCATTGTTGAACCTGAATTCGACTGTCCTAACT
>CAZKJO010000028.1:0-34043 GCA_964553105.1 uncultured Weeksellaceae bacterium
TAGGCATAGGTCTGCAAAACCTCGTACAGCGGTTCGAATCCGCTCGGAACCTCTATAAAACCCTTAATAATTAGATTATTAAGGGTTTTTATTTCATCTTTCATTTATTGAAGAATCTATACTACATAAATGATCTCGACTGGTGGGTGCTACTTTTACCTCACCCAAAAATCGCTTCAAGATTTACTTATGAAGTTTATAAAACAAGAACATCTTGTTTTCCTCTTTTAAAAGGCATTAAAACCAAAAATTCACCCATTCGCGTTCAACAAGTTTCTGTAGGAATTAGTAAAAAAAAGATACAATTACTTGACAATGAACTAAATAAATTAACTAAGGATCTATTAGCTTAAATTATAGCTTGTCTACAAGATTTCTTAACTTTGAAGCTGATTATTTTACTATGTCAACAAGTATTGAAACAGCTCCAAAAGAAACAAACACTCCACTTCCAAAACCAAAATGGTTACGCGTAAAACTACCTACAGGTAAGAAGTATCGTGAGTTAAGAGGTTTAGTAGATAAATACGAACTAAACACCATCTGCCAAAGTGGTTCTTGCCCAAACATGGGTGAATGTTGGGGAGATGGTACAGCTACTTTCATGATTTTAGGTAATATCTGTACACGCTCTTGTGGTTTTTGTGGTGTTAAAACTGGTCGTCCTTTAGCAGTAGACTACACTGAACCGGAGAAAGTGGCGAATTCTATTAAATTAATGCAGATTAAACATGCTGTTTTAACTTCAGTAGATAGGGACGATATCAAAGACATGGGCTCTTTTATTTGGGCTGAAACTGTGAACGCCGTTCGTAGAATTAGTCCTGGTACGACGATGGAAACTTTGATTCCAGACTTTCAAGGGATTCATCAACATATCGACCGCCTGCTTGAAGTATCACCAGAGGTAATTTCTCATAATATGGAAACCGTTAAACGATTGACGAGAGAAGTTAGAATTCAGGCTAAGTACGAACGTAGTTTAGATGTTTTAAAATACTTAAAAGACCAAGGTCAGCGTAGAACTAAAACTGGTTTGATGTTAGGTTTAGGAGAAGAAATCGATGAGGTTTTTGAAACTATTGAAGACATCAGAAATGCAGGTGTAGACATCGTTACAATTGGCCAATATTTACAACCAAGTAAAAAGCATTTACCTGTTAAAAAGTTTATTACACCTGAGGAGTTTAAAGAATTTGAAGTCTTTGCAAAAGGTCTTGGGTTCAGACATGTTGAAAGCTCTCCCTTAGTAAGATCTAGCTACAAAGCAGCTAAACATATAGAGTAGTTTTATTATAGTTTAGGTAATGATCATTCTTCCCTAAGATGTTTTTTTGCGATAGAATCATCTAATATCTGGAGCTTTTTAGTTTACACTTTGATCTTTATTTGAATATATAGAAACTTTTTGTTTTTAAATCTCATAAGATAGGTGTAAATTAGAAGTATGAAGAAAAACACAACAGCTCATATAATTATCATCGGTGATGAGATTTTATATGGTCATACGATGGACACAAATTCCCACTTTTTGGCAAAGGAATTTAGTAACATCAGTATTGATTTAATTCAGATTTCGGCGATACAAGATAAAAGAGAAGATATAAAAGATGAAATCCACAGCTCCACAGCAGATATTATCTTAACCACGGGTGGCTTAGGGCCCACCAGAGATGATAGAACCAAATACGTTTTATCAGAAATATTAAACCAGCCTTTGGAGATGCATGCGCAGGCATTGCGATGGACAGAAGAATATTTTCAAAAAACATTAAATCGTCCTATGAACTCCTTAAACAAGAATCAAGCACTGGTTCCTGTTGGCACCATTCCTATTAGAAATAAAGTAGGTACTGCACCTGGATTATGGGCTGAGTATGGTCGAAAACTATTAATTAGCCTTCCTGGAGTTCCTTTTGAGATGAAATATCTTATGAAAAATGAAATCCTTCCACGGCTTTTGAAAAAGTATGAACCAACTTTTATTGAGCATGAATTTGTTCAAACCCTCAATATACCAGAAAGTGAGTTAGCTGAAGTACTTCGAGATTACGAACAACGACTTCCGAATAATATAAAATTAGCTTATTTACCACGAGGTAATAAAATTAAACTAAGATTGACTGGGAAAGGTGATGTTCAAAAAAAATTGCAAACACAATTATCTGAATTTGCTGAGCTTCTAATTTCTGCGATTCCAGAAGAAAACTTTTTAAGTCAAGATGCCTTGACCGTAGAAACCAAAGTGGGTGAACTGTTATTAAGAAACAATAAAACTATCTCAACTGCTGAAAGTTTCACATCTGGTAAAATTGCAGCAGCTCTAACCAGCATTAGTGGTAGCTCGCGGTATTTTAAAGGTGGAATTATTGCTTACTCCCCCGAGCTCAAAGAACGTCTTCTAGATGTTTCCAAAGAACTTATGGACGATAAAGGCGTTGCCAGCGCCGAGGTTGCTTTAGAAATGGCTAGAGGAGCAAGAGAAAACACCCAATGTGACATTGGAATAAGTTCAACGGGTGTGGCAGGACCTTCTAATGACTCCTACGGGGTTGAACCAGGAGTAGCTTTTATCGCTATTAGCAGCAAAGAAAAGGAACGAGTTTTTGAATTTAATTTCCCACATTTAGATCGTAAAGATTTTACATTAAAAATGACAGAAGCAGCGCTTCAAAAGCTTTATATCTACCTCAGAAACTTGGAGTAATTATTGCTACTCTATTATAAATTCACAACTATGGCTGATACTTATTCAAACATGATGCCGCTTGGCACAAAAGCTCCTAACTTCGATTTAATAGATGCTAAGGAAAATAGATCCTTTAGTTTGTCAGATGTAAATTCCGACAAAGGTTTACTTATAATTTTTGGATGTAACCATTGTCCTTTTGTCTTACATGTAATGCCTAAATTAAATGAAGTCGTAGGCGAATTTCATGAAAAAGGAATTAGTTCATTTATGATCAACTCAAATGATCCGAAAATTAAACCTGAAGACTCATTTGAAAAAATGGTAGAGTTTGTAGATAAATACAACCTTAATATGCCTTATCTATATGATGAGACTCAAGAAGTAGCTAAAGCTTATGATGCTGCCTGTACGCCAGATATCTTTTTGTTCGATAAGGATCTTAAATTAGTTTATAGAGGCCAATTCGATGATTCTAGACCTGGGAAAGGCGTAGCAACAGGTGATGATCTTAGAGCTGCATTAGACGCACTAGTATCAGGGCGTCCGATTTCTGAAGTTCAGAAACCAAGTATAGGTTGTAATATAAAATGGAGAGAAGCTTAAAATTCGCTTCGTTTAGAAAATATCTAATAAACCATCCGGAAGACTTACTGTGATGGTTTTTTTGTTATGATCTATCGAAACAATGAATTCATCGATAACAGGAATAAGGATTTCCTTTCCATCGGGTGAATTAATTTCAAATAAATCTTGAGCTGTAGTATCTCTAACATTCATGATTTCTCCTACTAAAATGCCTTCTTCAGTAAGCATGCTATAGTTTTTGACCTCATGATAATAGAATTGATCATCGTCTAATTCAGGGAGCGTAGAAAGAGGAAGATAAATACTTCGACCAATCAGGGATTCTGGCTCATCAAAATCCTCAATAACAATTCGAAGGTGATTTCCTTTATGAAGCTTGGCTTTTTTCAAAAAAAATGGAACCAATAATCCATTCTTTTCAATGAATATTGATTCCAAGTTTCTGTATGCATTAGGCTCATCCGTATCTAGGTGTACGTTTAATTCACCTTTATAGCCATGAGCTTTGGTGATTGTCCCAAGAAAGTAACAATCTTCTATTTGCATTTATTGATCTTCTTTACCTTCCTCTGAAGCTTCTTGAGCTACATCGTCGATAGATTGTGCACTTTCTTCAGCTTCTGGAGTAGCTTCTGTTTCAGTAGCAACTTCTTCTTCTGGAGCTTCAGCAGCTTTTCTAGCTTCAGCAACTTTTCTTTCAGCCTCTAATTGAGCAGCTTTTTCTTCTTGTTGCTTCTTAGTTAAACCTTCTTTCTTTGCAAGGATTTGATTTTCTTTGCCCTCTAACCAAGCATTGAAACGCTTTTCAGCTTCTGCTTCGTCAAAAGCACCTTTAGCTACACCACCCATTAAGTGTCTTTTTAACAACGCACCTTTATAAGACAAGATGTTACGAGCTGTATTGGTAGGTTGAGCTCCTTTATCTAACCATTCAACTGCTTTATCGACATCTAATTCGATGATAGCAGGATTTGTAATTGGATTGTAAGTACCGATTTTATCGATAAATTTACCATCTCTCTTTACTCTTGAGTCAGCTACAACAATATGGTAAAATGGTCTACCTTTTCTACCGTGTCTCTGTAATCTAATTTTTACAGCCATAATTTTTCTTTAATTTTGAGGATCTCTGTCCTCGATTAATGTTATAAATTTTTCGTGTGCAAATATAGAGCATTTATTATGAATCAGAAAGAAATATTAAACAAAATAAAACTTAGAGTTTTTAATTTATTAAAAGACGAGGGAACAGGACACGATTACTTTCATATTGAACGAGTTGTAAACAATACGAAAAAAATAATTGCACATGAAAAATGTGATCAATTCCATGCAATTCTACTAGCTTATTTGCACGATGTTGGAGACTATAAATTACATAATGGGGTAGATAAAACTCAGGAAGTTGTAAAGGATATTCTTGCGCCACTTATTCAAGATGATAATTATATACAACAAGTTATTGAAGACATTCATTTAATTGGCTATAAAGGTGGTTTGAATGAGAAAAGTGATAAAATAGAAGTTCAAATCGTTCAGGATGCTGATCGAATTGATGCCATCGGTGCCATTGGAATCGCTAGATCGTTTGCCTATGGAGGTAAAAAAGAAAGATTATTATATGATCCGAGTTTTAAGCCCGAAAACTTCAAAAATGTCGAGGACTATAAAAACTCTAAAGCACCCACCATTCAGCATTTCTATGATAAATTATTAAAACTTAAAGATCAAATGAATACCAAAACAGGAAAGTCAATCGCTGAGGAGCGCCATCTTTTTATGGAAACCTTCCTAGCGCAATTTTATAGTGAATGGAATGCTTGATATTACACAGTTAAAAAATAATATGTAAATTATATTTACTTTTATCTCCAACATTCAATATTGCTTATGTTTAAATCTATTTTTATAAAAAGTAAAAACTTTCTTAAAGATATTGGGAGCGATATTGTATTCATCCCTGCAGTAGGCGGATTCCTAGGTTCAGCACTTGCTGTGATTATGTATTTCATGGAGGATTATGGGATTTCTTCTTTTTTAGTTGAGAGATTACCTTATTTGGTGATTAACAACTACGACACCGCATCTACTTTGTTGAGTACGTTTTCAGCTGGTGTTTTATCGATTCTAGTGTTTAGTTTTTCCATGGTTATGTTACTCTTAAACCAAGCGGGAACTAACTTTTCGCCACGCGTCCTTCCAGGTTTGATATCGGTTAAAAGACATCAGTATATTATTGGTTTATTTTTAGGTTCCATATTATATAACACTATTGTGCTCGTAGGCTTGAGACCCACAACCGATAAGTATCAGCTACCCGGTTTTTCTGTATTACTAGGAATTATGATTACCACCATCTGTCTGTTTGCTTTTATCTATTTTATTGATTCGATTTCACGCTCTATTCAAGTGCAGAATATTATATCAAAAATTTATGGCCAAATTAAAAAACGTATGATAGAAATTAAGGAACTTGAAGGTTTTTATGACGCAGAACTTGATATTAAAGATAGTTGGACGTGGGTGGTAGCTAACAAATCTGGTTATTTACAGGCCATCTTGGAGGAAGATGTATTAAACTTTGCAAAAGAGAACGAAGTTGAAATTTCGATTGATAAGCTCGAAGGCTCGTTTATTATGGAAGGCGAAAAACTAATTCAGATCAGCAAAGAATTAGATGAGGACAAGCTCAAATTATTATATAACTTTTTAGTCATCAACCGAAAAGGGGAAGATATTGATGAAAATTATCTTTATGGATTTAAACAAATCACTGAAATTGGGGTTAGAGCTATGTCTCCAGGGGTAAATGATCCGGCCACAGCCATAACAACCATTGAGTATTTAACAGAACTATTTGGTTTAAAAATGAGCATGAACGAAGGTTTCAGGTATTTAAAAGATGAAGAAGACAATGTTTGGATTCAGTTGAGAAGTTCAACCTTTGCAGAGCTGTTGTATCAAATTATGGTAAGCTATAGAACTTATTCTAAGTCGGACATGAATGTTGTTCAAAAACTTTTATTGATGCTTATTCAACTTAAATCTCTTCCTCACGCTACAGAAAAAAACATAGAAACCATTGATCGCGAAATAGAGCTATTAAACTTTGATGTAGAACAAAGCATAAAAAACCCAGAAGATTTAAAGCATTATTATAAATTACAAAACGGCTCTCACCAAGCATTTTTGAAAGATGATGAGTGAAAGCCTTTACAATGTTAATCATTCAAAGTAATTAGAAAGTCGCTTCGGTAATTATCTCTTCCCCTTCTCGTAAGAAATGCATTTCCACCGTGTCTCCTTCATTAAATTTAGATAGGCATTCCATATAAGAATAAACTTCTTTAATTTTACATGTACCAATTTGGGTAATAATATCACCTTGCTTTAAACCAGCTTTTTGCCCAGTTCTACCATCCATCACGCCATCTACCTTCATTCCATTGTCGCTATCGGCATAGCTAGGCATGATTCCCAAAGTCACCTTGTATTGAGGTACAATCTTTTCGGTTTTAGCTTTTGTCTTTTGAAAAGGAAGCTCCTCCTCTTTGCTTAAAGCTCCTACAATATTATATACATAGTTGGTTATGATTTTAAGACCTTTCAAATTAATTTTCTCAAAATCGTCTGTTGGTTTATGATAATCTTCATGTGTACCTGTAAAGAAAAACATTACTGGAATATCTTTGAGGTAAAAAGAAGTATGATCACTTGGACCAATTCCACTGCTATCGATGGCCAAATTAATACCCGCTGGCTTAAACTTCTCGGCCATTACTCCAAATTTCGGACTAGTTCCAATACCACCTACACTTAGAACTTTATCTTCATTGAGCCTGCCCACCATATCTAAATTAATCATAGCCACGATCGGACTTTTCCAAGATTTCGGCGCCCAAGAAGGAATCATTTTCTGCACGGATAACTCCTCTGCAAAATGCTTAGAACCAATCAAACCATCTTCTTCTCCTGAAAAAAGCGCAAATACATAATTGGCTTCTTCTTTCCTTTGATTTTGACTCAACATGCGTGCAATCTCCAATACAGCAGCAACGCCAGATGAATTGTCGTCTGCTCCATTGTGAATCATTCCTTTAGAATTAGGCAAAGTTGAATTTCTATGCTCATTGCGCCCCAAATGGTCATAATGTGCTCCAATTATAATAGTTTTAGCAGCATTATTATCTATAAATCCTATCACATTTTTCCCATGATTCTGTTTTGAATCGGTGGGGTCATGCGGATTCAATCTAACTTTGTACTCAAAAGGGTGAAAAAAACCTTCTTGCAAAAAGGCTTCTAGTCCTAACTTTGTGAATTCCTTTTCTATAAAGGCAGCAGCCATCTCTTCACCTTTACTTCCGGTAAGCCTACCCTCTAACTCGTCTGATGCTAAATATTTAATTTTACTTTCTAAGTTTGATCTACTTACGGTTTCTGAATTATCCAAATCTACCCAATCAGCAATAAATACATTGGTTTCGTTATTACGTCCATTTCTATTACTACTAAAAACAAGTTTCTTCCCGTCAGGTGAAAACATAGGGAAAGCATTAAAAATACTTTCATACGTAATTTGTTCGATTTCCTTGGTTTCTAAATCCAACATATACAATTGAAAATCATATCCTCTCGTAGCATGATGATTAGAGGAAAAAAGAACTTTATTATCGGATGGGTGCATATAAGGCGACCAATTGGCTTTTCCCAAATCCGTTAATTTTGTCAAATTCCCGCCATCAATACCCACCATATAAAGCTCCATTTGGGTAGGCATTACCAAACCTTGTTTTAATAAATCTTTATATGTTTTAATTTCTTCTTCAGTCTCAGGGCGAGATGATCTAAAAATAAGTCTTTGGCTATCATGCGTGAAAAAAGCACCACCATCATAACCCAGTTCGTGGGTTATTTGTTTTATATTACTACCATCGATATCCATGATATAAATTTCTAAATCACCAGTTCTTATCGATGTAAAGGCTATTTTCTTACCATCTGGCGAAACAACTGCCTCGGCGTCATAACCATCGTAATCTGTTAGTTTTTGAACAATATTCCCTTCCAAATCGGCTTTATAAATATCAAAATCCGGGTATATAGGCCACACATATTTGCCATCAGATCTTGGTTTAGGTTTAGGAGGACAAGCCTCATCTCCCCCGTGTGTAGATGCATATATCACATGCTTACTATCTGGCATAAAAAACGAACAAGTAGTTCTTCCTTTCCCTGTTGAAATTAGTTTTAAATCCTCTTTGGAATATTTGTCTTTATTAAGTTCTAGCAAATAAATCTGGTCACACTCAGCTCCTATTTCTGGGTTCGTAACCTGCATTATTAATTTAGTGCCATCCGGCGAAAAGTAGGCTTCGGCATTATCACCACCAAATGTGAGTTGTGTTATATTTTGTAAATGTCTTTCTTGAGCTTGAATAAAGCTTGAAAAAAAGCTTAATATGAGTATGGATATTATTGATTTCATTTAGAATAGTTTTAAATTACCTATCAAATATATTAATTCAATTAAAATTATCTTATTAAACTCATTAATTTTTAACGCCTTAAAACAAAATTCCCTTTGTAGCAACTTACGTACAGTTGCTACAAAGGGAATCCTAATTCTTATTTATTAAATCTTAAAATTTGAACATCACACCACCCATCGCCGTAACACCTTGCACGGGATAGTCTAGAAATCTGTCATAATTTTTATTTAAGGCATTTTGTACTTCTATAAACGCTGCCCAACGATCTAAAATTAAATAAGTCGCATTTAAATTTAAATCTATGTGAGGTTTAATTTCATAAACTGGTAATTCAGACGAATCAAATGACATTGAACTATGTTCTGTAGCCTTAACTTGATCGACATAGAAAATATCTCCACCTAATATCAATCGATCATCGAATAATTTATAGTCAGCTGAAATAGTTGCTTTAATAGCAGACTCTCCCCAAGCTTCACTAAAATTATCTAAAGAATATCCTTGGAACAATAACTGTCCTCCTAAGTTTAAATTAGAAACTCCCAAGTAATTTACATTAGCTTCTATAGCCGTTCTTTTACCGTCGTCATAAATAGTAGAGAACGAATTACCTTGTTCGTAAGGTTCTCCAAAGCTCAAATAGCGAGAGAAAAATGGCATGTTCTCCAGATCTTGATATTTAGCAGATGCGTCATATTTAAATTCAGATCCAATATCACCCCTAACACCTACATAAACTTCCATTTTGTTGATGGTAGCTCTCATGTCTTGATTTGGTAATAAATACGGATTTTTGTTGTACATTCCTTGGTATCTATTTTGTTTTACACCTCCTAGAATTCCACCATATAATCCAAATTCTGGAACTGCCGTAACAAACACCTCAGCCATTGGGAATACATGAAAATCACTCACATCTGTTTCAGATTCTGAGTTATATTGCAGGTTAGCTCCTACCTTTAAATTCAAAATATCTCCACCAAAATGCAACAAAGGAGCAATTCCTAAGGTCATTTGAGTGAATTTATTTTCTGCGATTTGTTCAAAATTTGTGTTGGCAAAATTTAAATTAATATCAGCAGACGCTCCCAACTCTAGGTCACCTAAGTACGTAAGTTCGGTTAGATTTTCTCTTCCAAGACTTGCTAAAACATCAAAACTTGTTTCATTAGCATCATATTTATCTCCAAAGAATCCAGCTTTTAAATTTACTTTATCTAAAAATGCATGGTTGAAGGCATCGTATTTTGCGTTAGTATATACATTGGTATATCGTTGAGAAACGTCATCTAAGCCTGCATTCTCAATTTCTTGCTGGGTCAATGATGTACCATAGTAATTTAATTTATGCATGCTTCCTCCTAAACGAACATCGGCCTGTGCATTTTCAAAATTCATTTTAAAGAATCCTTCCGCAGCCATTTTAGAGTTTTGGGTATCTAGCTCAACATCGGGAATACTACCATTAGTTGATAGATATTCTAAAGATGCTCCTACACTCTTATCGTCATCTAATTCATATTCTGCGTACCCATCTAGCAACAAACTAGCACGGTTACCATAACCCAATCTAATGTAATTGTTATATGGATTTTGGTCATTTACCGGCAACTCTTCAGCGCCAATAGTGGAAGTCTCGAAATCAGACTCTGCTTCAACGTCTTTTAAGGCATATGCTACATGCATTTTATCGGTTGCCACACTATCAATCTGTGGGGTTTGTTTAATTTTTTCGGCAGCTTCCACCTTAGGCTCATAATTTCTTTGAACCGTAACTGATTGTTGCTCAAAATCCTCGTCTCGATTTACAGTTGTCTCGCCTTGCTGAATTTGAGCAAAAGCAATCGATCCAAATAAGAGGCTTATATATGTTATGTGTTTTTTCATTGTATAAATTTCAAATCTATATATTTTGGTTTAATTGACCTTTAATGGTCAAAGACTTAACTTTAACAATATTTATTTTTTAATTTTCTTTTTTAAGCTAGTAGCCTCCTCTATCACATCTGGATAATCCTGATAATTTTCAATCACAGCATCCAAGGTTGCGTTGGCTTGATAGATATCTTTAAGATTATAATAGTTGTCCGCCATTACCACTAAAGCCTTACTTCCCCAATATTGTTGCTCTGAATATCTTGATGCCAAACCAAATACAACTTCGTTTGAATCTGAAAATTTCTTGTCTTTGTTTAAGAACCAAGCTTTGTAGTATAAAGCTTCTGCTTTAACGGCACTAGAAGCTGCTTTTTCTAATTTAGCATAAGCTTCTCTCGCTTGATTTTTCTTATTAGAATTAAATAAACTTCTTGCTAAAGTCAATTCTGCTTCTTGTAAAACCGCTGTTTCGTTCTTAGCATTTGCCAAAACCATATTAGCCATATCTACAGCCTTAGAATGCTGACCTTTTGCACTATATAAACGCATTAAGTGAATTTCGGTAAATGTTTTATAAGCTGGATTGCTAGTGATTTTATTCAGGTTTTCTAAAGCAAGAAGTGCTTCAGTTTCTTGTTTCTCTTGAATATAAATTTGAGATAATCTCAATAAAGCATCCTCTTGGAACTCATTATTTGATCCCGCTACAAATAATAGTGATTCTTGCGCCGCAGTATAATTTTCGGTTAAGTAATAACTCTCACCTAAACTATAATTTGCTGCATTAGCATAAGCAGATTTTGGATATTTACTTAAGAATGACTTTAATTGTGCAATCGCATCATGATATTTTTTATCATCAAATGTTTTCTTAGCTGATTGATAAGCTAAATTTTCTAATTCAGATTGATCGATAGCATAATAGCCTAAACTATTTGCCCATCGCTCGAATTCACTTAAATTATTTTCTTCAATATAGATGCGTTTTGCATTATCCACCGCTTGAAGTGCCAATTGTGTTCTTGGGTAATCCTCAGCCACAGACTTAAACTCTCCCAAAGCCTGATTGTTCTTCTCCTCGTTGTAATAAACCAAACCTTTGCGCAGCTTAGCTCTTGCCACCATTTCGGTCTTACCATGTCTAATCAATGCATCTAATTGACTCATTGCTTTGGTATTATCTCCCTTTCTTAAGTAAGCCTCAGCCAATTCTAAGCGAGCATTCTCGAAATACTTAGAGGTTTGATAGTCTCTAATAAAATTCTCTAAAGCGACAATCTTCTCATCATTTTGACCTAAGATTCCTAAAACAACAGCACTGTTAAAGGCTGCTTCATCAGATAAATTTGATTTTTGATCGGCGATTTCTTGATATAAACCTAGCGCTTTAGATGTCTCTTTGCTACCAATGTAGGCATCGGCTAAGCGCAATTTGGCATCTGCCTTAAACTCTCCAGGAGGGTTTGTAGCAATATATGTTTCAAAAGCATCAGCTGAATTTTTATACTGTCTTAATTTCAAGTATGTATAGCCCAACTGATACTCTAATTCTTTGGTTTCTGGAACTTTATGATTCAATGCTTTAAATGCTTTGAAATTATTTAAGGCTCTATCAAACTTGTCTTGTCGATAGTTTGCCTCACCTTGCCAGAATAATGCTCTTGCTTTGAATTCCACTTTTGAATTAGAAGCTGCTGCCATAGCAAAATAAGGCTCTGCTTGTGCAACTTTTCCTTCTTTCATTAATTCTGTTCCGTATAAAAATGCCGCTTGTTGCTCGGCTGCATTTTGATGAGAAGTTTTAGACTTAACTTTAGCTAAAACATCTAATGCATTCTTATAGTTACCAGAACTAATAAATGCATCTACCAAATATTCATTAATTTCTGCATTGTAATTAGATCGCGGATACTTTTCGGTAAAAGCTTGTAGAACTTGTGGAGTTCCAACGAATGGATTCCCAATTTCGTAACTCAATTTTGCATAGTTGTAAGCAGCATCCTCTTGAACCTCCTTATTAAAATCCATTTCTGATGCCGACTTAAACGCTGTTAATGCTTCACGCTGCATCTCACTTTGCAAGTAAGCATTACCTAATTGATAATAAGCAGTTTGAGCTAAAGGATTCTTCTCCCCTGTGATTTTATTGAATAATGATATCGCAGTAGGATAATCATTCTTTTGATAGTATGCATATCCTAACTGGTAATAATCTGCATTCGTTCTTTCCCCCGTATAGGCTTCTAAATAAGGAATTGCTTCATCATATTTTTTAAGCTTAAAGTAACTCTCTCCAACAATTTTAGAAACCTCTGACTGGATAAACTTATCTCGATTTTGATTTAATAATGTTTGCCCATCTGTAATAGCTTGATCGTACTGCTCATTATTGAATTCAATTTGAACCATGTAAGGCAATACTTTAGTTTCATATTTTGGATTTCGTTTACGTAACTCATCAAAATAAGTAAAGGCTTTATCAAAATCCTTGTCGGCGTAGTAAATATGCCCAACATAGTAACTCGCTTCATCTTGATACTTACCCGATCTTGTAAGTGGTTCTAGCTGACGCAAACCCTCGCGTTTATTACCTTTCATTACACTTACGTAACCTAACTTGAATTGGTATTCCATACGCTTGCGCTCTGGTAAGTCATTTAGATTACCCATTCTTAAATATTCATAGGCTTTATCGTAATCTCCATTTCTTAGATAAAAGCTACCCAATTCCCACGAGCCCTCTCGCACGTAGATGCTTTTAGGATAATTATCTTGAAATGCCAAAAAGCGTTCTTCTGCACCGCGCTCATTATTAATCAAAGCCACCAATGAGGCATAAAATTCTGAAGCTTCTTCGGTATGCCTTGGCACATCTTGATTATCAAGAACTTTCTCGAATTTATCTTGAGCTGCCTTATAGGTTTCAGTCAAATAAAGGTATTTGGCCTTTCTGAAATCTTTGTCTTGATCAAAATTTAGATGGGTAGTTTGTGCGTAAGTCCACATAGAAGCGGAAGCTAGTACACTGAGTAATATAGATTTTTTTCGCATAGGAAAAATTTAAGTAATGAAAATATCAACTTCTATGCTAACGTTGTGCCAAGGCTTTTAATTGTATCAACAACTTACTAAAGTTGAGTTAAATCATAAAGGAATCACACGACAGTTTAGCATTAAAATGGCCATGCTATTATATTAAATCTGAAAAGCAAAAACCAAAAAAAATGTCATCTTTTCTTTAAAGATGACATTCGTAGCCCATAGGAGAATCGAACTCCTGTTTCCAGGATGAAAACCTGGCGTCCTAACCACTAGACGAATGGGCCAAAAGAAAGTAATTAAATTACTTCTTTATGATAATGAATTAACGTGTTTCGTTAATTTACTTTTTAAGTTGCTAGCTTTCTTCTTGTGGATAATGTTACGTTTAGCTAACTTATCGATTAAAGAAGAAACTTTCGGTAAACGATCTACCGCTACTGTTTTATCAGTCTCCTCACGCAATTGTGTAATTGCCGTACGAGCAGATTTGTGGTAGTATCTGTTTCTCAAGCGTCTTACTTGAGATTGTCTAATTCTTTTTAAGGCTGACTTATGATTTGCCATAGTCTAATAATTTTCTTTTTAGTAGCCCATAGGAGAATCGAACTCCTGTTTCCAGGATGAAAACCTGGCGTCCTAACCACTAGACGAATGGGCCATTATTTTTCCAAATGGTCTGCAAATTTAAATCAATATTTCTAATTCCCAAACATTCTTTCAAAAAATTTTACTTTTTACTCAAATTATTCATCAGCCAATAAATTAATGCGCTGAAATACAATTTTATAAGTGTATTTAGTACACACTCAAAAATCTTACATTAAAATCCTAAAATGGACTTAAAATTTTAGTAAATAGAATTTTTTCGTGTTAAAATGTTGCTAAATAAACATAATAAGTTTGGCTTATACCTTTATAAAGTTAAATTCGCAGCTAGTTAGAAAGTTAGAATTAAGTATGAAGATTATTATCACCCTACTATTTGTAGGCCTTTTATTAGGTTCTTGTAGTACTCAGAGTTATTTAACACAACAAAATTACAACACACAAAACAACAAATCAGGTTTGGTTGCAGCCAAAACGGCTCTTGAGAGACCGATGATTACACCTGATGAATTGCGAGAAGAAATTTTCACAAATCATGCCAAAACGGCTGAGGAATTAGAAAAAAATATTTTTGTTTCTAGTTTAGAGAGTTCTTTTAATAATATACTAACTGAAGCCAAAACTTTTTTAGGCACTCCATATAGATATGGTGGAACTACCCGAAATGGAATCGATTGCTCTGCATTTATGCAACAAATTTATGAAGTAGAGGGCATTGAGTTGCCTAGAGTATCCTCACGCCAGGCTAAAGTAGGCTTGCCAGTGAATAAAAGTGAATTACAAAAAGGAGATTTGATTTTCTTTTCTACAACATCTAAATATAGAATTACCCATGTAGCCATGGTAATGGAGGTTAAAGAAAACGAAGTTAAATTTATACATTCTGGCTCTTCCAAAGGAGTTTCGGTTGAATCCTTAAACCACCCTTATTGGAGTGCTCGTTATAGAACGGCACGTAGACCAGAGAAATTTGCTCAACCTATGATGGTTAAAATGGCTGATCTAGATAGCGTTCAAGAAATTGCTAGTAGATATCCATAAAAGCTTATAATATCTGTTTTTCTAAATTCAGAAAGACACTTTAAAGCTTCACATTAAAAACTTTTTACAAGTTGGAATGTGAAGCTTTTTCTTTGATTTAGGTTTTAAGCTTTAGTTTTATCCCAAACATTCTTAAAAATAATTATCAAAGCATCTTAAAACTTCTCTATTTTTGTTGCCATGAACATTAAAATCAATAAATACCTGGGAATTGTAGCCATATGCTATGTTCTAGTTAATGTTTTGCAATCCTTATTTATGCCACTTATCAACGATGAAGCATATTATTGGGTATGGTCTGAAAAACTAGATTGGGGCTATTTTGATCACCCACCTATGGTGGCGCTTTGGATCAAGATTGGTTTTACTTTCTTTAAAAGTGAATTGGGCGTACGATTAATTACAATAATCGCTGGAGCTTTAGGCTATTATTTCCTTGGAAAGATGCTACAAATAAAGAACCTCAACCAATTTTGGCTATATACTTCTTTATTTACATCCTTTGTGTTATTCCAAGCCTTCGGCTTTATAACTACGCCAGATTCTCCCCTACTTTTTTTTGGGATTTTATATTTCATATTCTTAAAAAAGTTCCTAGAACAACCTAATTATCTTCATTCATTAGGATTGGGATTAATCATGGCGTTGTTGCTTTACAGTAAATATCATGGAATTCTACTGATAGTTTTCTCTCTGCTTCCTTTAAGTTTAAAGTTAATAAAGAATAAATATTTCTACGTTGCAGTTCTATTTGGAATTCTTTGTTACGTTCCACACTTGTGGTGGCAATTCGACAATGAATTTGTCTCTGCACAGTATCATTTGGTAAGAAGAAATGTTTTCAATCAATTTAAAATTAGTAATACCACCGATTATTTAGCAAGTTTAGCATGGGCAAGTTCACCACTTCTCTTTTGGTTTACAGGAAAAGCCTTGTTTAAAACAAAGTACAAAACCGACTTTCAAAAAGCTATGCTTTGGGGATTTGCAGGGATTGTGATTTTCTTCATCCTTATAACATTCAAGAGATATATACAAGGTCAGTGGTCATTATTAGCATTTATTCCACTTCTTGTTATTACATATCAATACTTTAAAGATAGACCGAAAGATATTAAATGGATTAAAATCTTAGGATTCGCTACAGTGATTTTAATGATTGGAGCTAGAATATACTTTATAGTACCCAATGTTCCTTTCAAAACACAATACCATGGTTGGAAAGAGGCCATGCAAAAGGCAGGCGAAGTGGCTGAAGGAATTGCTGTTTTCGAAAAATATCAATACACCTCATTATATAAGTTCAACAACTATCCAGAATCTGATGCTCGCAACTTTATTACGATAGAAAACCGTCATTCACAGTATGAATTATGGGATTCAGAAGCAGATTTAGAAGGACAAGACATCACTTATTTTTCTCGATACATTCAAGCAAATGATAGTATACAAGTCAACTCTAGGGACAACGAGATTTTCTATTATAGGAAAATTAAAAACTTTCACACATCTTATTTCCTAGAATTAGAATTGAAGAATTATCGCATAGAAGAGGGTGTACTATCTGGTGAAATAGAAATTCACAATACAGGTGATTTTGCAGTAGATTTAAGCCAAGAAAATCAATTCTCATTGATTCAAGTCTATATTGAGTATCCTTACTCTGAAAGAATTAAATGTGAAAAGAAAGTAAACTATGATGATGTTTTAGTGGAGCCTAACGAAAGAAAAACTATAAATTTCTCTACCGAGTTATGTAATGTTTTGCCAGGAGACTATTTTACTTATTTTGGTTTTGTGAATCAAAATGTTCCAGTAAAGAAACAATCTAATTACGTTGAAATAAAAATTGATTAATTTGCAATATGATTAAGGCACAAAACATTCATAAGAAATTCGGAGAATTAGAGGTTTTAAAAGGCGTATCCTTATTGGTAAAGAAAGCCGAAGTTATTTCGATTGTGGGTGCTTCGGGTGCCGGAAAAACAACTTTATTACAAATTTTAGGCACATTAGATAGACCTAGTACGCCCAAGGAGTTTGATACGAAAATCGAAATCAATGGTATAGATGTTACAACATTAAACGATAAAAAACTTTCTAAATTTAGAAATGAACACATCGGTTTTATTTTTCAATTTCATCAATTACTACCAGAGTTTACAGCCTTAGAAAATGTTTGTATTCCGGCTATGATTGCGGGCAAAAAGATGAAGCAGGTGGAAGGTCGTGCTCAAGAATTATTGAAATACTTTGGCATGTCTCATAGGGTTGCACATAAACCCAATCAGTTATCTGGAGGCGAACAACAAAGAATTGCAGTAGCACGCGCATTAATGAATCAACCGAGTGTTGTATTTGCTGATGAGCCTTCTGGAAATCTAGATTCCAAAAACGCTGAAGAACTTCACCAGTTATTTTTTGATTTACGCGACGAGTTCGATCAAACCTTTATGATTGTCACTCACAACAAAGAATTAGCAGATATGGCCGATCGAAAACTCGAAATGCTCGACGGAAATTTGATGCGCTAAACCCCAATTTTCAGAAATTTTTCATAGATTAGTTGAAACAAAAATATTCAACTACTATGTCAACACTTATTATTCTTTTAGTTTTATTAGCAGTTATCGGTTTCGTCATAATGTATGGCGTTGGGATTTATAATCGATTAGTAAAACTTAAAGTCTTAGTCGAGGAGGCCTGGAGTGGCATTGACGTACAGCTAAAAAAGCGTCATGACTTAATCCCGAACTTAATCGAAACCGTAAAAGGTTATGCAACTCATGAAAAAGAAACTTTTCAAAATGTTACCGAAGCTAGAAATCAAGCTGTGGCTGCCAAAACAGTAGAGCAACAACAAGCCGCAGAAAACAAATTAAATCAATCTTTAATGAATTTGTTTGCGGTAGCTGAGCAGTATCCTGATTTGAAAGCTAATACTAACTTCTTGCAACTGCAAGCAGAGCTTACAAATTTAGAGGCTGATATTGAAAAAGCTAGACGATATTATAATGGAACGGTTAGAGATAAAAATATCTTAATCGACACTTTCCCGAGCAATATTGTAGCTAATATTTTTGGATTTGTAAAGTCTGCTTTCTTTGAGTTAGATAATGTTGCAGAAAGAGTGGTACCTAAAGTGAGTTTCTAATGAAATCCTTTATACTATCATTATTTTTAGTCTTGTCCACATTTAGTTGGTCACAGACTGAAAAGGTCACGCGATTTCATGCCGAAATCAAAATTGACACGAATGCTCTTATAACCGTATCAGAAGATATTGATATCGTATCTGCTGGGAATGTATTTAAACGTGGAATTGTACGCTATCTACCTATGCATAAAACAGATAGCCTTGGCAATAAACTATCTTTTAATTATGAAATACTTTCTGTTTATAAGGATAATAATGTTGTTTCTTATCACACAGAAAAGCAAAATGACAACCTTGTAATTTATGTAGGTGATAAAAATACTTTTATACCCAATGGTGAACACAGTTACACTATAGTATATACAGCAGAAAACACCTTAGGATTCTATCCAGATTTTGATGAATTATATTGGAATGTAAATGGTTTTGGATGGGATTTCGCCATTGATGAAGTTTCCGCCAGTGTGTATTTACCCAATCAAGCCAATCCAAAACAAGTAAGATGCTATACAGGTAGCTACGGCTCTTCAGAATCTAATTGTATTACGACTCAAGAGGAAGATCATGTGAATATTTCATATAAACAAATAGGTAGAAATCAAAATTTAACGATTGCGGTGGGTTTTGAGAAAGGTATTGTAAATGAACCTCCTCCACCTCCACCACCATCATTTTTAGAGACTTATGGACTATTTATTTTAGCCTTTTTATTATTCTTGGGTTTAGGTGCCTATTATTTAATTACATGGCAAAAACATGGTATAGATCCTCCAAAGCCTACAGTATATCCTTTATTTGAAGCGCCTGAAAATCTATCACCAGCCAGTGTAGGCATATTACATAAAGAAAATTATTGGAGTGATTTAATCACCGCATCTATTGTAAGTTTAGCCACTAAAGGGTATATCAAGATTGAGGAAAATTCTCAAAGAGCCTTATTTGGCTTAATTTCTTCGAGAACATTTACCCTTTTAAAACTGAAAGAACCAAATGATTCTTTACCTCAAGAGGAGTTAGAGATTATGAAAAATCTCTTTGCAACCAGTAGTCAAAAATCATTAAGTGGTAATTATGATGCTGAATTAAAAAAAGTTGCCGATAAATACCGAAGTAGTATTAATAAGAAACATAAAAAGTTGATCACTGAAGGTAATAATTTAAAGTTTATCATTCTACCAACTGTTTTGATTTTAATCTTTACAGGATTAGGAATATTCTTAAGTTTAAATACTAACGCTGCCAATATTGGTCAATTTATTTTTGGGGCTCTAAGCTTCTTTCCCTTCATATTCTTTGGAATTATTTTCACGGCACGTTTTGCGAATTGGAAGTGGTTTTTCATTATCTTTTGTGTAGTAATAGTCGGTTTGTTCATTGTATTTTCAATGAAGAATCCGCTTACAAAAGACAATCTTAATATTTATTCACTGCTTGGATTTTTAGCTTTTGGTGTTGTGTCGCTAGGTGCTTATACTTATCTTATTAAGCGCCCATCAGAGGAAAAATTAAGGATTCAATCGTTGATTGATGGTTTTAAAATGTATTTAAATACCGCTGAAACCCAACAACTTCAACACTTTAATCCACCTGAAGTTACGCCCGAAGTATTCGAGAAGTTTCTACCCTATGCCATTGCACTAGAAGCCGATGATGTTTGGGGAAAGAAATTTCAGGATTTCTTAGATAAATCTGCCTTGGACAATACCGCTTATCAGGCAGGTTGGTATTCGGGTTCCACTTTTAATGCAATGAATTTTGGACATTCATTAAGCTCAAATTTATCCAATTCATTCAGTGCTGCTTCTACTCCTCCTTCTAGCTCAAGTAGTGGATCTAGTGGTGGCGGTTTCTCTGGAGGCGGTGGCGGTGGTGGCGGTGGCGGTGGCTGGTAAATTCAATCTACTTTAACTTAAACCTAATAAGATGAAGAAATTTAAATTACAATCAATTGTTGACGAAGGTCAACTAAACAGTATCAAAGAACTGGCTGAAGAAATTTGGCCATGCACATATAACTCAATCCTTACGAATGGACAGATTAGTTATATGATGGATTTAATGTACTCCGAAAATGCTCTGCAGCAACAATTAAAGAATGGTGTTTTGTTCTATTTAGTTTTGTTCAACGATAAGGAGGTAGGCTACACTGCTGTAGAACCAAATTATAAAGAGGGAGATCAACTCTATATTCATAAATTATATATTTTACCTCAACTACAAGGAATTGGATTGGGTAAAAAAGTTATAGAAAGCATCATCGATATTGCTAAGAATAGAAAATTAAGTTCTATTTCACTTAATGTAAATCGTTTTAATAAAGCTCAATTTTTTTATGAAAAACTGGGTTTTAACATAGAAAAAGAAGAGGACATTGATATTGGCAATAACTATTACATGAACGACTATGTAATGCAAAAAAAGGTTTGATTTCGAGGAATCAAACCTTTTTTATTATCTCTTAGATTATAAGATTTAATCAAATAATTCTTCTAAAACATCACCTTCAGAGCCATTTGGAATAGCAATATTTAATAATTGAGAAACCGATGGAGCAATTTGAGTAATCAATTTCTTCTTAGCTGATTTCCCAGGTTTAATTCCCCAACCATACCATAAATTTGGAACGTGTGTATCATACATATAAGTAGAACCGTGCGTGGTTCCTGTTTCATAATATTCCATATACTGAGGGTCTAATAAAACTACCAAATCACCATTTTGTTTTGGATCAAAACCGTTTGAAATTAAAGTTAAATGATAATCACTCGCATTACCGTTTAAGATATTGTCTCTTGTATATGCTCGTGTAACAAAATCTTTCTTCTCTAAAAAGACTTGTATCTCTTTCACGATTTTATTGTAATCTTTATTTTGAGCTAGAATTATTTCTTCATTCAAGAATACATTTTGGTTGGAATAGTTATTATAAAGTCCTTCACCAAATTTCTCATCTACAAAAGCTTTTAATTCTTTATCTAAATCTTTTCTGTTTAGGTTTTGAACATTATATCTATGGTCTGACAAATAATTCGGGTTTTCAGCAGCAGCATGATCCGCTGTTAAAAACATTAAATAATTCCCCTCTCCTACGTGCTGATTCAAATAAGAGATTAAATCTGCAATGGTATAATCTAACCTTAAAAAAGTGTCTTGAATTTCCATAGAGCGAATTCCAAAACTATGTCCAATATAGTCTGGCGAAGAAAAACTAATAGCTAAGAAATCTGTTTCAGTTCCTTGTCCCAACTTTTCATGTTTGATTGCTTCCTTACTCAACTCAGCTACAAGATCATTTCCATAAGGTGTAGTCTTGATAATTTCTAAGTCACCTTGATGTTTTGAGATTTCCTTTAAATTATATGGAAATGTTGGTTTGGTTTTAGGTTTAAAAACCCTTTCATAGCGTGTATCGTCTGCCGTACTTTGGGTATAAGTATTTGCAGGTCTTAGTAAATCCCAACCTTGATTAATATATTTTTGAACTTGTTTTTTGTCATTGTATTTATTTACCCAATCTGGTAATCTATCAAAATAATAACTACTAGATATAAAATTCCCTTGTTTATCCATCCAATAAGCCGCATCCGCAAAATGACCTGCTGGTAGAATCGCTCCTCTATCTTTTAGCGATATTCCAATTACTTTAGATCTATGATTGGTAGCTAGCTTTAGCTGGTCTGTGATGGTAGTCGTCTTCAATCTATGTGGAGACATACGCCCCACCTCATCGTCTGCCTTTGTCCCTACACTGGTCATAGACAAATCCGTGGTACAATAAACAGTTTGCTTTTCGCTTTTATGATACCAAGAATTACCAACGATTCCATGCACTGCAGGAATAGCTCCTGTATAAACTGAGGAGTGACCAGGTGCTGTATAAGTTGGTTTATAATTGAATTGTGTATTTTGAAAGTTATATCCCTCTCTCAATAATTTCTTAAACCCGTCTTCGCTATAATCATCATAATAACGATATAAATAATCATATCGCATCTGGTCAACAACCACACCTACTACTAATTTAGGGCGTTCATTTTGTGCAAATCCTATCGTTAAAAATAGAACGAAGAATTGCGTTATCCACTTTTTCATATCTTAAAAATTATAAGGCTAAATTACGGAATTATATGCGTCTGACTAAGCAAATTGCTTGAATAAATTCTTAACAAATTTAATGCACAAATAAATCCCCTACTTTTATGAACCAAAATCAACTTGAAAATAGAGGATTGTATCATTTTAATAATGGATTCTAATATCTAATCCACTTTAACCACTCTTTGAAAGATGGTTTTTTGCCATACATTAAGATTCCAATTCTGTAGATTTTAGCAGCGAACCAAACCATAGCTAATACCGTTGCTATTAATATAACAATCGACAGTAAAAGCTCCCAAATGGGTACGCCATATGAAATTCTGGCCATCATGGCTACAGGTGAGGTGAATGGCACCATAGATAGCCAAAAACCTACAGGGCCATCAGGATTTTGTATAATTGAAATTGCTCCGTATACACCTAGCATTAATGGAATTAAACCTACCCACATAAATTGTTGAGTTTCGGTTTCGTTGTCTACAGATGCTCCAATTGCTGCAAAGAAAGAGCTATATAATAAATACCCGCAGAAGAAATAAATAAGGAATGAAATTATGATTAAAGGGTAATTTAAGCTAAATAAAGTATCAATTACATCTTGAATATCATTCGCAATCGAATCAGCTTGCAATCCTTGAGTTTGAGATTGTATCTCACCTACCATTTCAGCTCCACCTCCAAAACTTCCTATTAAGAGTGGAAAAACGGCCATTATAACTAATATTATTCCAATCCAAATAATGAACTGAGTGAGCGCTACAAAAGTAGTTCCTAGAATCTTTCCTAGCATTAGGTTAAAAGGTTTAACCGAGGAAATGATAATTTCAACAACACGGTTGTTTTTTTCCTCAATTACACTGCGCATTACCCTTACGGCATATATCATAATAAACATGAAAATAGCGTACATCAAAACATAAGAAAGCGCAGATTTAACTCCTTCTCCCATTTGGCTGGTTTGTGAAGTTCCAGATGCCGAATCTTTTTGAACCACCAAGGAAACAGGAAATTTAGCATTCGCTAAATCTTCATCTGTAATCCCTTGCCTTAAAAGATTAATACGTTCGAGCTCATTGCTTAACTTAGTTTGAAGTGATGAAATTTGCATTACTCCAAAGTTTTTATTAGAGCTTAACTCGATGCCATTTTTAAGTGAACTAAAAGTGCTATCCGTTTTTGGGATATGAAGTACCGCCTGCAAATATTGACTATCTTTTAAGGTATCCTTTAAACCTTTTAAATCCTCTACAGGATAAAAGGCATAGCGATCATATTCCGTAGACTTGAAAGTGGTTGTGAATAATCCTGATTCATCTACAATCGCCATATAATTAGTTTCTTGATTAGCTTGGCTTAATAAAACCACTAAAGCTATCAAGGCTATCATTAATAAAGGAGTAAAAATTGTTAATAAGATAAATGACTTCTTTCTTACTTGAACCAGAAATTCTCTTTTTGTAACTAACCAAATTTGATTCATATTCTTATTTTACAGCATTAATAAACACATCATTCATGGTTGGGATTTCTTCTGCAAATTCCCTTACATTTCCTACTTGTGTTAGTTGATTGAGTAATTGATTACTATTTTGATCGTGTGATAACACATAAAATGAAGTCATACCATGATATGTTTGTAAATCACGAATTTCGTATGAGTTAGATAAACTATCCATCGCTAATTGATTGTTTATTTCTAATTCCACTTTGAATTTCCCTTCTTTAAATTGATTCCTGATATCTCTAATCGGACCATCTAATACTTTATTCGACTTATTGATTAAGGCAACATGATCACACATTTCCTCCACCGATTCCATGCGGTGTGTTGAGAAAATAATGGTAGCTCCTTTATCTTTTAACTCAATAATTTCATCTCGAATTAAATTGGCATTCACTGGGTCAAATCCACTAAATGGCTCGTCAAAAATTAATAATTCTGGCTCGTGAAGAACAGTTACAATAAACTGAATTTTTTGTCCCATTCCTTTGGACAGTTCACTTAGTTTTTTATTCCACCAATCTCCAATATCTAATTTATCAAACCAAAACTTAAGCTTCTTCACCGCTTCAGCGTGAGACAATCCTTTTAGTTGGGCTAAATAAACTACTTGTTCTCCAACCTTCATGTTTTTGTAAAGGCCACGCTCCTCTGGCATGTAGCCAATTTTGGAAATATGCTTAGGTTGAAGTAGTTCGCCATTCAAAAACACCTTACCCGTATCTGGCATGGTGATTTGATTGATGATTCTAATAAAAGTTGTTTTCCCGGCTCCATTTGGACCAAGAAGGCCATAAATAGTGCCTTTAGGTATAGATAGGCTAAAATCATTCAGAGCGACCTTGCTACCAAATGACTTCGATATATTCTGTGCAACCAATAAGTTGTTATTGTCCATGCAATCGTTTTATATATAAGACCCAAAATTAATGAAAATGTTACACTTTAAGTAGAATGTCTAAAGTAGAAAGGTATTTACAAAAGTTGTATTCTAAACTTTAAATTTTGAATGAATTGCAGCACAATCGAGAACTGAGTATTGCGAAATTATAACGCTAAACCCCTAATAAAAAAACCGCCTCAATCGAGACGGTTTCTAATTTAAAATTTAACTGCTTATTTATTGAGCAATGATAATGTATCTACCAGTAAGGTCGTTAAACCAAATATCATAAGTCCCCGCAGAAACTGGAATATTTGGGCCACCTGCAGTTCCTAAACCAAATGGGAAATCAGTCGCTCCCCAGCTGTCGTCCCAACCGTCGTTGGCTCTAAATTTGATTTCGCCATCACCTAAAGTGATTCCATTTACATACCATTGATGTGGATCAAAAGTAGATTGAACCATGTCTTGATCACTATCCCAACCGTTAGCTGTAGCATCTCCAATAATACCTATAGTAGACCATACAGCTGCTGAAGAAGCATCAAAAGGCTCCATCGTAAAGCTTCCGCCACTACCATCTGTTTGGAAAGTAAAAGTATAATATCCCTCGCTAGGGCTATTGAATACATCTGGATCGCTTCCGCTACCATCATTCATAGAAAGACTTGAGCCATCATTGGTTCCCCATTGTGGTTGCCAAGACCCTAACTCTTCAATCACCTTAAATCCACCTGGGTTAAATTTACCAGTAAAATAAGCCGTTGATGGATTGTTTGGATCATTAAATAATGGTTGATTATTATTTCCAGCATCCCAACCAGCTGCAACTGCCTCTCCTACTAAATAAAAGAATTTGATGCCCGATTCGTGAGTAGTAATTGAAATTCGAACAGGTGCACTCATAAACTCTAAAGACTCACCTGTATTAGCATTAACGTTAGAGATAATTCTAATATCCACTTCACCAGTTGTGTTTTCAGCGATTCCTAATGCAGTAGCATAAGAGTTTAAGTCTGAATGAGAAACACTAATACTTGTATTTCCTGTATTACTCAAAATAGCAGGACTTCCAAAGTTGGTGTCCGCCAAAGCCATTTGTACAACATAATTAACGCTTGCATCAGTTCCTACATAAGAGAAATCATCCCAAGATATCATTAATGCTTCATCGTCTGGTGTTTCTGGATTTAAGGTAACTGCAGCACCACCTTCTGGCGTTACAATTGTAGGCCCAGACTGTGGATATGATTTAACGGTAAATGATACCTCATTGGAAGTTAATGTACCGTTAGTAACTCTCAAATAAACTGGAGTTGCCAAATAAGGCGTAAAGTTTAGTTGATTTACAAAAGCATTTAAGGCTGCCATGCTCACTCCAAAGTGGTTATTGGCAGTCGTTCCTAAATCAATCATATTCTCAAAAGCAGCCTCATCTGACATTTGAACTGTATAGTCACCTGAAAAATTTGAATAATCATCCCATGAAAGTATTACTGCATTCGCTTCGGGTGTATTAATATTTAAGTTAACATTGGTAATACCTGGGTCTACCAACCTTAAATCATTTGCTTCTATTATTGGATCTATATCGTCATCAGAACACCCCACAAATGTAAGTGGGATAGCTAATGCGATGAATAATTTAAATATTGTCTTCATATTATTTAGTCTTGTGGAATTAATTGATATTCTCCTGTCAAATCATTAAACCAAATATTATATACTCCTGATGTAACTGGAATATTTGGTCCACCTATTTCACCAACACCGCTATAAGACGTAGTTGATCCCCAACTTACATCCCAAGCATTATTAGCACGGAATTTAATCTCTCCATTTTGTAATTCAACATTGTATAAGTACCAGTTATGTGGATCGAATTCAGTATTTCGCATCATAGCTGTATCTCCATCCCAACCAGTGCTCGTTGCATCTCCAATGATTCCAACTCTATCATAAATAGTTGCGCCAGAAGCATCAAAAGGAGTAATAGTATAAGTCAAAGTATTGAAGTTGATACCGAAAGTATAATATCCAGAAGCTGGAACACCAAATCTACCTGGGTCTCCGTCTTGAGTCCCTGGGTTTCCTGCTACATCTCCCGAACTTGCGAATTCATCTTCACCTTCTGGACGTGCATCTCCCCATTGTGGTTGCCACATACCTAAAGTTTCGATTAATTTAAATCTACCTTCATTCATATCACCAGCACTTGCGCTATCAAAATATCCCGTGAAAGAAAATTCATTCTCACTATTCGGATTTCTGAATAATGCTTGGTTGTTATTATCCGGATTCCAACCTGCAGCTGTTGCGTTTCCTACAAAATAATAGTCATTAAAGCTATAGGTAGTATAAGGAGTCATTTGAAAAGAAACCACATTAGATTCCATGGCCAGTTGTCCTTGATCACCTAAGCTAGAAATAACTTTGGCATAAAGCGTTCCCACTTCATTTGGCGCCATCCCCATTTCTTGTACTAAGATATTTATCTCTTCTACCGTCCAAGTTTTATTTCTATTCGATGTATTAAAAACATTTCTAGGGTTTTCAAAAACTTCGCTTAAAGAAAATAAAATTTCATACTGTGGAATTACTTGAACATTGTAATCTGCATGAGACCATATTAAAGTCAAAGCTGGGTTGTTCTTATAATTCGGATCTAAGTTTACCGCATTGCTTTCCGCCTCCAATACAATTGGAGCAGAAGTTGCGCTTGCTATTACCTTATCGTCATCATCTTGGCAGGACCAAATGAATAAGATGGGAATTAATAGCATTATGTATTTAAATATATTTTTCATTCTTAAATGTATTATTTATTAATATCCAGGATTCTGTACATAATTTGGATTGGCTACCATAGCATCTGTAGGAATAGGGAATAATTTTCTATAACTTGGAACAGAAGTACCTGTTGGCACTCCTCCTTTAAAAGGCCACAAATAATTACCTGTTGTAAACAAATCATATCTAATTAAGTCAGTTCTTCTGAACCCTTCCCAATATAATTCTCTTGCTCTTTCATCTAAGATAAAGTCTAAAGTCAAGCTAGATGTATTGATATTACCACTTGCATCACCGTAAGCTCTAGTTCTTAATTCATTAATTAAGTTTACAGCAGTTCCAGTGTCACCTCCACCTCCGCGTAATACAGCTTCGGCATAGTTTAAGTAAACTTCAGACAATCTAATTAACGCTAAATCTGTATCCGTGAATGTGTCATCACTTCCTATTGTTCCATCACTTTTTAAATTAGAAAACTTAACCACAGCATATCCTTCTTGAAAAGCATTTGGAATAACACCGATTTCATATGAATGATCGGTTGTGTAGAACATAGCTCTCTTGTCTGACCATGCGATTGGATATCCATTTTCATCGAATTGAGAAGCTTGGAATTTATCGACCAAAGCTTTGGTTGTTCTCATTCCATCCCAACCACCATTAATACCTAAAGCAGATGGGTCCATATCACCACCAGTTGCTCCGTGAATTAAGAATGTTGTTCCACCATAGGTTCTAGAGTTAATCCCATCGAATCTAACAGGGAAAATAAACTCATTTTGAGCTCCATTGGTGTCATTATCTGCCAAGAACAATTCGTCGTAAGCAGTTCCATTACCGTTCGCATCATTCATGTTGATTTGGTAAGATGAGTTAATGACCATTTCTGAATATGTAACTGCATCATTATAACGTGGAGTTCCAGTATAAACCTCAGCATTCAAATACATTCTAGAAAGTAAAGCCCATGCTGCGGCTTTGTCTACTCTACCATATTCGTTAGCTCCCGGCTCTTTTAATCCAGATACTAAATCTAATAATTCAGACTCAACAAAATTGAAAACCTCAACTCTTGAATTTTGCGTTGGTAATTCAGATGAAACTTGTGTTACGATAGGCACATCACCATAAACATCTAATAAAACCGAATAAGCATAAGCTCTTAAGAATCTAGCTTCAGCAATAAAGTGTGTTACCTCTTGAGAATCTAATTGACCAGCTTTGTCAATAAACGAATTGGTAAAAGAAACTTCCTGTGCTAATCTAAACCAGAGTCCAGTGACGAAGTCATTTCCTGCTCCCCAGCTCATGGCATGAAAATCTGGTAAACCTGGATCCCCCCAACCTACAACTGCTTCATCTGTTGTTAAAACTTGATGCGTATAATGCATACGTGTGAATTGTGAAGTTCCCTCATCAATTCCTCCAATATCTGGATTACCCGATGGACCTTCTTGACCCGTTAAAGCTAATGCAGCATATAATTTTGCTAAAGCGCCTTTTGCTTCTTGTTCATTAGCAAAAACGTCTAACTCAGTTGATGAATCTGGATCTAGTGGTGTTTGATCTAAATCGTCTAAGCACGAAGTCATACCTAATGAAAGAATAACAACTGCTAAATATGTTTTTATATAATTTAATTTCATTTTCTTAAATTTTAAAAGTTAACATTTACACCAAAACTCCAAACTCTTGGTCTTGGATAAAAATTATTATCAATTCCACCAAAAACTTCTGGATCTAATCCTGAGTAATCTGTGAAGATAGCTACGTTATTAACTGATCCGAAAACTCGCATATCAACATTATTGATTAAACCTTCTGGCAATGTATAGCCTAAAGTAATATTATCAATTTTGTAGAAAGAAGCATCTTCTAAGTAATAGTCACTCATTAAAACTTCTTCCGTCATCGCTGTGAAGCCAGAGTTAGCTAAATCACCTGCAACGTTTCTAATGATACCATTCTCGAATAATCTTCCGATGTATGCATTAGCCGAAACAGTGTTATTGTAAACGTAATTTCCTAAACTTGCTCTAGAAACTAATGAGAAATCAAAGTTTTTATAGCTCATGCTGGTATTGATACCCATGGTTACATCTGCAAAAGGAGTTTTGCTAATATATCTATCATCATCGTTGATCTGTCCGTCTCCGTTTCTATCAACAACCGCATTATCGATTGGGTTTCCGCTTTCGTCATACACTTGTTGGTATACGTAGAATGCATTTGCTCCATAACCTTCTTGTTGTGTTTGAATTAGGTTACCTGTACCACCAGAGATTCCTCCTGTATTAGTTGGGGTATTTAGCTTCGTGATTTTATTATCATTAAAGTTAACATTGTAACCAATTTTCCAGTTGAATTCTTGTGATTTAATTAGATCATAATTTAAAGCGAACTCAACACCTTTGTTTTCCATATCACCGAAATTAGATTCGATAACGTTACCGAAGTTGGTGAATACGTCGATTACAGTTGCAGCAATTAGATCTTCAGATTTTCTAATATAGAAATCAACATAACCATTCAACCTATTATTGAATAAACCATAGTCAATTGCGATATTGGTTGTGTTACTGATCTCCCATCTTAAGTTATCATTATAAACGTTTGGACGAACCGTTGGAATAAACGCATCGCCAAATTGGTAATAAGCTCCTTGTGTGTTTCCAGAGTAATTTAATAAGAATTTATAATCTCCTAAACCATTTACGTTACCAACTTTACCATAACCTGCTCTTAATTTTAAAGTATTCAACCATGGAATTCCATTAAAAGCATCTTCTTTATGTAAGTTCCATGCAGCAGCTACTGAAGGGAAATAACCCCATCTATCATCTGGATTTAATTTAGATGAAGCATCTGCTCTCATGGTTGCAGTTAATAAGTATTTATCATTTAAGTTAACACTTGCACGTCCAAAGAATGATTGTAAGTTAGATCTCCAAGGAGTCGTTTTCTCAGGGTTTTCATTCCCATCTGAATAACGAATGTAGTAGTTCGTATTTCTACCATAGAAATCTTGATAAGAATATCCACCTGTGAAAGAGAAGTTACTATTTTCAGCAAAATCTAGATCATACACCATATAATAATCTAATAATTTGTTGATTCTAGCATTTGAATATTTGCTAAAATCTCCTGCCCATCCTACTGTAGCAGAAGGGTACATTTCTGATTTCTTAACTCTACCATGAGAGTTCGTAACATCATAACCCACGTTTAATACGGCTGATAACCCTTCAACCCAAGGTAATGCGTAATCAAATTTTGCATTAGAGATTAATCTTCTTACTTCTGAAGTATCATCTCTAAATTCTAACATAGATAATGGATTAACGTTAACCACATCACTCAACAAAGTATTTGTTCCTTCGCGATTCCAGTTCCAAAAAGAACCATCTGCGTTGTAAATAGGTTTAGTTGGGTCAAAGCTAATCGCTTGTCCAATCGCTCCATTATCCGCAAATTGATTCTCGATATAAGAAGCTTTTGTGTTTAATTCAATTTTTAATGCATCATTAAATAGTTTTGGTGATAAGCTTAAAGCACCTGTATAACGATCCATTTGGTCAGTTTTTAAGATACCCTCGTTTGTTGCATATCCCAAAGACGCTCTAAACGGAACACCGTATGCTCCACCCATAACGCTAAAGTCGTTGGTCCAACCAAATGCATTTTGGAAGATTTCCTTTTGCCAATCTGTGTTTTCGGAACCTAATTGAGCAATTTGACTTTCATTTCCATATTGGTTAACCCAATCTCTTACCTGATCACCTGTGAATACATCTACATAATCAATCACTTCAGAAAAAGAAACTTGTGAGGATAATTGATATTTCAGCACTCCTGCTTTTCCTTTTTTAGTTTCAATAATGATGACACCATTACCACCACGAGAACCGTAAATAGCTGTTGCAGATGCATCTTTTAAAACAGAAATACTAGCGATATCATTTGGATTAATTGAGTTCAAAATATTTCTTGATCCTCCAACACCATTTTCGCTGATCGGAACACCGTCAATAACGATTAAAGGCTCAGAATTTAATGATAAAGAACCAATACCACGAATTCTGATATTCTGTCCTTCACCTGGTGCTCCACCTCCAGAGGTAATTTGAACACCAGCTGATTTACCTTGAATCATTTGTTGTGCAGAAACTACAGGACCTTCATTAAAATCCTCTTCTGTTAATAAATCCACCGAACCTGTTAAGTCACTTTTCTTAATAGCACCATATCCAATAGCGACAACTGAACCAAGCTCAATGGCTCCAAGTTTATAATCTTTTGTAATTCTAGCACCTTCTTGGTAGGCGAAAGAATCATTAGCCTCACTACCATCAATACCTAGTATTGAAAGCTGAATACTACCATCTACTGCATCTGATGCAGTTACCTCTAGCTCATAATAGCCATTGAAATCAGACTCAACTTCAACTTCGCCGGCTCGAACCAATGCACTTGTCGCTGGAAAATCATTGGCATCTGTAATCGTTCCCTCAATTACCATCTGTGCTTGCACAAATGTGATAGAACCTACCAATAAACAAACAGCCAAGGCATATTTCATAAAAATATTGCTCATGCTCATATGTTATAATTTTAACATTTAATTTTTCTCATTATGTATCAAATTTAACAATTTAAAAACAAATAACAATGAAATAAATGTATATAATACACTTTAACAACATTATTGATATACAACTGATTGCTTTTACAAAGTGTATTTGATACAATTCCTAAATTATCTCTGCGAATTCTCTTGAAAATTGTGATTTAAAAAATTGATAAAACAAAAAAAATCACCCCTAGAGAGGTGATTTTTTTTATTCATTATTGGTCTATAATTTACTAAGACAATACTTCTTTTACTTTGGTAGCTGCTTCTTCTAAGGTAATTGCAGAATGAACTTTTAATCCAGATCCGTCAATCATTTCCTTAGCTTCTACTGCGTTAGTACCTTGTAATCTTACAATAATTGGAACTTTAATAGCATCTCCCATGTTTTTATAAGCATCGATAATACCTTGCGCTACTCTATCACAACGTACAATACCACCGAAGATGTTAACTAAGATAGCATCAACATTATCATCTTTTAAGATAATTCTGAAAGCTTTCTCTACACGCTCAGCATCTGCAGTACCACCAACGTCCAAGAAGTTAGCAGGGCTACCACCAGCTTGCTTAATCATATCCATAGTTGCCATTGCAAGACCAGCTCCGTTTACCATACAACCAACGTTACCGTCTAGTTTAACGAAGTTCAATCCAGCTTCACCAGCCTCTACTTCTGTTGGATCTTCCTCTCTTTTGTCTCTTAATTCAGCCAAGTCTTTGTGACGATACATTGCGTTATCGTCTAAAGTTACTTTACTGTCAACCGCCATAATTTGGTTGTCAGAAGTTTTTAATACTGGGTTTATTTCAAACATAGAAGCATCAGATCCTACGTATGCGTTATATAATGAGTGAACAAATTTCACCATTTCTTTGAATGCTTGTCCGCTTAATCCTAAGTTGAAAGCAACTCTTCTTGCTTGGAATCCTTGTAATCCAACAGCAGGATCAATCTCCTCAGTAAAAATCTTATCTGGCATAGATTCGGCTACCTCTTCGATATCCATTCCACCTTCTGGAGAGTACATAATCATATTAGTTCCGTTAGCACGGTTTAATAATACTGATACGTAAAACTCTTCTGGCTCGCTATCACCTGGATAATAAACATCCTCTGCGATCAAGACTTGGTGTACTTTCTTTCCTTCAGCAGAAGTTTGAGGAGTAACTAATTGCATACCGATGATCTCGCTAGCAAGTTCTTTTACTTGGTCTAAACTTTTAGCCAATTTCACTCCACCTCCTTTTCCACGTCCACCTGCATGAACTTGTGCTTTAACCACATGCCATCCGGTACCGGTTTCTTCAGTTAATTTTTTCGCCGCTTCCACAGCTTCCTCTGGTGTTGTTGCTATTTTACCGCGTTGAATTTTAACGCCATATTTGTTCAACAATTCTTTGCCTTGATATTCGTGAAGATTCATGAATGTTTAAAATTTTAAGATTTCCTACAAAAATAGCCATTCTAATGAGAAATTACATTTTAAAACACGAAAATTATTTAAAACCAAGGTTTTTTATGTTTCAAAGGCGTATAAAACTTTGCATTTAACTCTTTTCAAAAACATTATCTTTGTTTTATGGCGAAGTCAAAGACTATTTATTATTGTCAGAATTGTGGCGCACAACATGCTACATGGATGGG
>CAZKJO010000029.1:0-16340 GCA_964553105.1 uncultured Weeksellaceae bacterium
TGAACGAATCATTTAGGAGAAAGGATGGTGAATTATTGTTGGATGACAATCTTTTTGCTTTTTGTGTATTCCTTGTGACGAAAGGCCGAAATGGCAGGCTTTAGCATATCACCAATTCCCACAATGTTTTTCGAATTAAATTTTAAACAATCGAATTCCTTTGATATTTCGTTTTGAGTAAGATGATTCTGAAGGAGTTCAGCATTTGAGTGGAAAGAGAGAAGTTGGTTATAAGCAAAATTTAAAATATAAATATTACTTACAGAAGATTTAACTTAAATGATAATGTGCTCGGATTCAGCACCCAACTCAATTAGATATTTAGAAATATCCTGAACAAAACTCGTTGGTCCTGCGATATAAAATAGCTGATCAAAGCTTCCAATCGTGTCAACGAGGTATTTCTTATCCATTCTAGCTTCACCAAAACCAATAACCTTGTATTTGGTAAACACTGGGACAAAGTTATTACCAAACATTTCTTTAAACTCAGCTCCTAAGATTACGTCTTGTGGAGTTTGTACAGAATAAAGTAAACCAACATTTCGCATATTTTTAGACGCGTTCAAAGCACGAATGATAGAGATAAAGCCAGTTATACCAGAACCTGCGGCTATAAAAATTCCTGGTCCTCTAAATTTGATTCCGCTTACCTCACCATGAACCAAAAATTTATCTCCTGCATTCAAACTGGTCACCTTCTTGGTAAAAGTTCCGTCTGGATAAGATTTAATAATAAATTCTAAATAATCAACATTATTTAAGGAGGTAATAGAGTAGGGACGAACGATGTCTCTGTATTCTGGCAAGTCAATAGAAAGTAACAACGCTTGCCCAGGCTGAAATACAAAACCCTTCGGTTTAGAGGTCAAAAATCTTTTTGTATCGGGTGTAATAAATTCTGAAGCTAATATGGTAAGTTCTGTTGGAAACATGCATTTTAAAATTAATGTATGAAGGTATTAAATATTTTGGAATTCACTAAAATCATCAACGTTAATTTCTATTAGTACCTTATCTATCAATGCAATTCAATTATCAGTTAAATCTCTAATTTATCAAGATTTGGTTTTTCTCTGATTAAATAGATGCCAGCCAATATCAAGATGCCACCTACAATAAACCACACATTCAAACTTTCTCCAGCTAATACGCCCCACATTATAGCAACCAAAGGCATTAGATAAGTCACTGTGGAGGCAAATACAGCCGAAGTTTGTTGAATTAGTTTATAAAATAAAATCATAGCCATAGCCGTTCCAATAAACGCAAGCACACTTACATAACCTAATCCTTCCCATTTTTCTCGACTACCGGTCCAGGACTCGAAAAACCCAGAGAAAAATAAAATGATAACCGAAGGGAAAAACCATATCGTAAACACAATTCCACCTAGATCCATCGATTTGACATGATTGAGTTTTTCTTTTACAATCAATCCACTTAATGCATATGACATGGTAGCTAATACAATTAACATCGCATGCCAAAAACTAGATTCTTCTCCAGGGCCTCCCGCAAAAAACATTAGAATATTCGCACCAAAAAATCCAATAATAGCTCCTATGATTTGAACTTTAGAGCTTTTAGTTTTAAATAATAAAAAGGCAAATAATAAAGTAAATATCGGAACCAATGAATTTAATATTCCTGCCAACGAGCTACTAACTCTAACCTCGGCCATAGGAAATAAATACATCGGTATAAAATTCCCAAAAAAACCTCCAATACCTGCCCACATAATTGTTTTCTTGTCTAATCTTCTCATTGCTGGAATTCCAAATAACATCAATACAGCTCCAGCCATTGTCACTCTCAATGCACCTACTTGGTAAGGTGTAAATACATCTACCGATTTTTTAATCAAAATAAAAGATGTACCCCAAACCAAGGCTAACAAAATGAGAATGAAGTATTTATTTTTTGAACTCATGAATTAAATTGAAGGATAAAATTCTAACTATTTTCTGAATAAATATGAATACAAATGATAGAAAAATTGAGCAAGCTTCTAAAATCCTGAATGCTTTAGTTTTAAAGCAAGTAAAATCAACTTAATTTGATTATTTTCGCAATACCTAAACTAGTTTATGTTGAATCCAGATAAAATATTTGAACTTAAAAGAATCTTACAATCTCCTAAGAAAGTTGTGATTATTCCCCATAAAAACCCCGATGGCGATGCTATTGGCTCTACCTTGGGCTTATCTCAAATATTAAAGAAGTTAGGTCATGATGTTCAAATAATTTCACCGAATGATTTTCCTAAATTCTTAAAGTGGATGCCAGAGGCAAAGAAGATTTTTAATGCTGACTTCAATCCAAAAGGAGCAGAAATCGGTATTGCTCAAGCCGATGTTTTATTCATGCTAGACTTCAATGAACCTTCTAGAGCCGATCAATTAGAAGATTTAATAAATAAATCTAAAGCGTACAAAGTTCTTATCGATCATCATCAATTTCCACAAGAATTTGATTTCACCTATTCTAATACTGAAATGCCAGCAACCTGTGAGATGGTTTGGCATTTTGCAGAAGCTATGAATTGGACCGATTTGGTTGATGCTGATATTGCCACTTGTCTATACACCGGAATCATAACCGATACTGGGAATTTTAAATTTGCTTCTGTTAAACCATCTACACTAGAAACCGCTGCTCATTTAATTAGGCATGGAGCAGAACCTTATAAAATTTTAGATTATTTGGATACCTTTTCTGTATCTCGACTTAAATTATTGAGTAGATTCCTAGATAATATTCAAGTTTTTCCTGAATTCAGAACAGCATTATTTACAATGAGTCGTGAGGAATTAGTAGAAAACGGCTACCAAAAAGGAGACACTGAAGGTTTTGTAAATTATGGTTTGGGATTAGAAAATATTGTTTTCTCTGTGTTTATGGCAGATGATACACAAAAAGATATGGTTAAAATCTCTTTTAGATCAAAAGGCAATTTCGATTGTAGCGAAGTGGCTAGAGAACATTTTAATGGAGGAGGCCATGTAAATGCTTCGGGCGGAAGATCCGATAAAAGTATAGAAGATACCGTAAAAGAATTCGTAAATTTGTTGCCTAATTATGCAGAAAAACTTGAAAATACTACTATTTAGTCTTGTCTTGGCTAGCAGCTTATTGGTGAGTTGCAAAAAAGCTCCTCCTCAATATCCTACCGTTTATTCTAATGACGGTTTCCTAGAATACTCTAAGAAGTTTAATAAACAATTAAAGGACTTAGAAGACAAGGATATACAAATTTATATTCAAAAGCATGAAGAGGATTTCCTTCCTACAAATGCAGGCTTTTATATGACCAGAACCGAAATGGCAGATGTTAGACAGGTTAGGGATTTCGATACCATTAGATTTAACTATCAAATTAGTAATATGCAAGATAGTATCATTTATTCTTATGATGATATTGGAAATCAGCTTATTGTAATGGGACAGACTTCTATGATTCCAGGGATAGAATATGGTTTAAAAAGAATGAGTGAAGGCGAATATGCCAAATTATTAGTTCCTTCTTCCTTGGCTTATGGCGTAGATGGAGATAGAAAAAACATTGGAACTGATGAGCCTCTAGTTATCGAGATAAATTTAGAAGATATAGTCAATTATGAAAAGTAATTCAATCAAATTAATAATTCTTGTTATGCTATTCATAACAAGCTGTAGTACAATACCAAAATATATGAGTAAAGAAGAGTACAAAGCATTAGGTGACGGTTTATACGCACACATGCAAACCACCAAGGGTGACATGTTAATCAAATTACATGAGAAAGAAACTCCAATGACTGTAGCCAACTTCGTAGGTTTAGCAGAAGGTAAAATTGACAATAAGGCTAAGAAATTAGGTGTTCCTTTTTATGATGGAATTATCTTTCACAGAGTTATTAAAGATTTTATGATTCAAGGTGGAGACCCAACAGGAACAGGTATGGGAGATCCTGGATATAAATTCGAAGATGAATTTGATGAAAATTTAAAACACGATAAAAAAGGTATTTTATCAATGGCAAATTCAGGTCCTAATACCAATGGTTCTCAGTTTTTCATTACAGAAGTTCCTACGCCTTGGTTAGATGGTAAACATTCAGTTTTTGGTGAAGTAATTGACGGTTTAGAAGTTATAGATACCATTGCTAATGTAGCTAAAGGACCACAAGACAAGCCAAAGGTTGACATTGCAATTAAACATGTAGATATCATCAGAAAAGGTGATGACTATAAAAACTATGATGCTTTAAAATCTTTTAAAGCAGCTAAAGCTAATCATAAAACTAAATTAGAAGAAGCTAAGAAAAGAGAGGCTGAAAAGCTGAAAGCTGAAACTGATAGAATACAAGAGTTAAGTAAAAATTCTGAAGTTGCTGATAGCGGATTAAAGTATAATATCTTAGAAAAAGGTGATGGAGCAAAACCAGTGGCTGGAGATGATATCCAAGTACACTATACTTTGCGTTTAGCAAATGGTAAAGTTTTAGACTCCTCTTATGACAGACAACAACCTTTAGATATTACAGTTGGTCAAACCCAATTAATTCAAGGTTGGATGCAAGCATTAACTATGTTTGAGAGAGGATCTAAGGTTTTCTTAACAATTCCTCCAACATTAGGATATGGTACACAAGGAGCGGGAGGAATTATTCCACCAAACGCTACTTTGTATTTTGATATGGAAGTTTTAAAGTAATATTTTTAAAACATATAAATAAAGTACGGGTCTTACTTAAGGTCTGTACTTTTTTATTTTTAAGATTTTAAACTTGAATATTAAATCCGTATATTTCTATCCTATTTTTGAACTTGAATATTCGTAATTAATGCAATTAAAACAAATCATAAACGCCTTAGAAAATTGGGCTCCCAAATCAGATGCAGAAGATTTTGACAACGTAGGATTGCTGGTGGGAGATCCTTCTGCAGAAATTAATAAGGCATTGGTAACCTTAGATGTTACAGACGGTATAATACAAGAGGCTTTAGATAATGAAGCTGATCTTATTATTACATTTCATCCATTGATTTTTAAAGGTTTAAAGCGACTTTCGGGTAAATCTCGCGTAGAGCGCTTGGTAGTTAAGGCAATTCAAAATAACATAGCAATTTATGCTATTCATACCAATTTAGATGCTCAGCTTGACGGTGTAAATGGACGAATTTGTCAGCAATTAGGGTTGAAAAATAATAAAATTCTAATGCCCAAAAAAGATAATTTGAATAAGTTAGTTTTCTTTGTTCCTCACAAGGAGGCAGAGAAAGTAAAAGATGCAATTTTCGCCACCGGAGCAGGAACAATAGGAAACTACGCAGAATGTAGTTTTAGCCTTAAAGGTGAAGGAACGTTTATGCCAGTGGGATCAGCCAATCCAACTTTAGGCGAAATTTACGTCAGACACACCGAACCAGAAACCAAAGTAGAAATCCTCATTCAAAATCACCAAGTGGGTGCTGCATTAAAAGCCATGCGAAATGCTCACCCCTATGAAGAGGTGGCTTATGATCTAATTGCTTTGAATAACGCTGACCAAACCAAAGGGATGGGGCAAATTGGTGAGTTCGAAACACCTATGGATGAGGAGAATTTCTTAAAACATGTAAAGAAAAATCTTCCTACTGACTGTATTCGTCACTCTAGATTAAGTGGCAAAAAAATTAAAAAAGTTGCCGTTTTAGGAGGTTCAGGTGCATTTGGAATTGCCGCTGCCAAAGCCGCTGGTGCTGATGCATTTGTGACTGCTGATATGAAATATCATGATTTCTTTTTAGCTGATGAAGACATACTGTTATGTGATATTGGACATTATGAATCAGAACAATTCACTAAAAATCATATAACAAGCTATATTACAGAAAAATTTCCTAATTTTGCAATCCTTATATCAGGTATAAACACGAATCCAATAAACTACTATATTTAATTATGGCTAAAACAAAAAAAAGTGACGTAACGGTTGAAGATAAATTACGCGCATTATATGATTTGCAATTAATTGATTCTCGACTGGATGAAATTAGAAACACGCGCGGCGAGTTGCCTTTAGAAGTGCAGGATTTAGAAGATGACATAGCAGGTTACGAAAAGCGCCACGCAAAAATTACCGAAGAGGTAAAAGAATTGGATAAAGACATCAAGGCTCGCAAAGAATCTATCAAGCAGTCAGAAGCTTTAATTAAAAAATATACGGGTCAGCAAGATAACGTTAGAAATAACCGTGAGTTCGAAGCTTTAGCAAAAGAAATCGAGTATCAAGAGTTAGAAATTGAATTGAGTGAGAAAAGAATCAAAGAGTTCAAATTCAAAATCGAGGAGAAAAAAGAATTGATTGCAAAGGTTGACGAAAAATTAGCTAATTATAGAGAGCACCTTGATCACAAAAATTCCGAGCTAGATAAAATCGTTAAAGAAACAGAAAAAGAAGAAAAAACTTTGTTGAAAAAAGCAGAGGAGTTTTCTCAAAACATCGAACCAAGATTGTTAAAAGCTTACACTAAAATTAGAGCAGCCGTTAAAAATGGTTTAGCTGTAGTTCCAGTAGAAAGAGGAGCTTCTGCAGGTTCTTATTTCACTATTCCACCACAACGCCAAATGGAGATTGCATTGCGCAAGAAAATCATAACAGATGAGCATAGTGGTAGAATTTTGGTTGATGCTGAACTAGCAGCTGAAGAAAGACAAAAAATGGAGGATATTATTAAGTAATATCATTTGTTTTCAAAGTTTAGAATCGCTCTCATTGGGAGCGATTTTTTTTATTTAAAATTTTCTCGCACAATCATGTTTATTTATAGTTTAAACTAGAGTTCGTAGGCCTGCGGGTTAATTTGAGTAGGATAAGACAAACAATGTTTAGAGATTAACTTGATTTTCCTTATTTTTGAGATAAACAGATTTAATACCTATGGGAGAATTTAATTTAAAAGATCTAGAGTTAATTCATAGTGAAAAGGAGATAATGGAATTTTTGATTGATAATAAAGTGATCAAAGAGAAGAAATTCCTCAAACAACTTGCTTACGAGAAAAAATTGGCCGAGCTACAAGTTGAGTTGGTCCGTTTGCAAGCTGATATTATAGAAAGTGGTAAGCGACTTTTAATTATATTCGAAGGTAGAGACGCAGCTGGAAAAGGAGGGACGATTAAGAGATTCTTAATGAATATCAATCCCAAAAAAGCGAAGATTGTTGCCTTACCTAAACCTACGGAGCAGGAGCAAAAAGAATGGTATTTTCAGAGGTATATAAAGCATATACCAAGAGAAGGAGAGATTGCTTTCTTTGATAGGAGTTGGTATAATCGAGCGGTGGTTGAACCCGTTTTTGGATTTTGTACGGAGGAACAATATGATCTTTTTATGAAAGAGGTTAACCCGCTGGAACAGCGTTTAGTGAATGATGGAATTATCTTATTTAAGTTTTTCTTAGATATCTCCAAAGAAGAACAAGAGGAGAGATTAGATAAAAGAAGAGAAAGTCCATTAAAGAGATGGAAAATCGGTGGACTAGATGAACAAGCTCAGGAAAAATGGGATGATTATTCTAAATACATCGAAAAAATGATCAAGGAAACCTCTACGGAAGAACTTCCTTGGATCGAAATTAAAACTGATAGCAAGAAAAAGGCAAGATTAGAAGCTATCAAATATGTTTTAGATAACGTTCCTGGTTTTGAACCAGAAATTAAAATTAAAACTAAAAAGAAAATTGTCACCAAACATTCCTAAGCCATGGCAAAGTTTACCATTTTACATACATTTTATAATCCAGTAGAAGCAGAAATATTTAAAGCTAAATTAGAAAGCGATGGAATTAGAGCTTATGTTTTAGACCAAAATCAACTATATTCACAGATTCCATCAACCATAGGGGGCTATAGAATACAAGTAGAAACGGAATATTTTTTAAAAGCCAAACAGATTTTAGATAAATATTTGGAGAATGAAGAATAATTCGTAATTTTGCCGTCCGATTGAATAACCTCTGACGATCATCGTGTATGTTATTGAATTGATAAATTGAAATTATAAGACAATGGACAATTTAGTAAAGTACGTAGAAGATAAATACGTTGCTAAAAAAGAATTACCAAAATTTGCTGCAGGTGATACAATCACTGTATACCAAGAGATTTCTGAGGGTGGTAAAACACGTGTTCAGTTTTTCCGTGGTGTAGTATTACAAAAAAGAGGTTCTGGTGCAACCGAAACATTCACGATTAGAAAAATGAGTGGTGAAATAGGTGTAGAAAGAATCTTACCTTTAAACATGCCATCAATCCAAAAAATTGAGGTGAACAAAAGAGGTAAAGTTAGAAGAGCTAGAATTTTCTACTTTAGAAAACTACGCGGTAAGAAAGCAAGGATTAAAGAAGTTTAAAAAGTCTAAATCTATTTGTGTTAGAAAATCCCAAAGCTATAAGTTTTGGGATTTTTTTTTTATTCATTTTCTTAGATTTTCAAATCCATACTTTTAAATAAATCCAAGAATAGCCTTATCTTTGGAAAAATCCGAAAATTTGGAAAATTTTAGAATGCAAGCCAAAACCTTTTATGGTTTTGAAGAGATATTAGCCCGTGAAATTCAAAAGTTGGGCGGTGCCGACGTAAAAGTTAGAAATAGATTAGTTGAGTTTTATGGAGATACTGGCTTTATGTACAAAGCCAACTATAGCCTACGTACTGCTATCAGAATCATGAAACCTATCCTTAGTTTTAAGGCAAAAAACGAAGACGAACTCTATGAGCAAGTCAAGGAATATGCTTGGGAAGACCATATACGTAGTACGGCAACTTTTAAAATCGATGCCACAGTAAATTCTCCTAACTTTAAGCATTCTCATTTCGCTGCATTACGCGTGAAAGATGCAATTGCAGATAGATTTATGGATAGAAAGGGCCGAAGGCCTAATGTAGAGAAATACAATCCGGATATTGTTATTAATTTACACATCACTCACACCAGCATTACTTTGTCATTAGATAGTTCGGGTGAGCCATTGTTTAAACGTGGTTATCGTCAAGACGGAGGAAAGGCGCCTATCAACGAAGTTATGGCTGCAGGACTCTTGCAAATGGCAGGATGGGATGGAAAAGGCCACTTCTTAGATCCCATGTGTGGCTCGGGGACATTTCTAATAGAAGCAGCTATGATTGCAATGAATATTCCAGCTCAAGTTCACAGAGAGCATTTTACATTCGAAAACTGGAAAGATTTTGATCAAGAATTATGGAATAAGATCCGTGATGTTAGATTAGATCGAATGAATGATTTTTATGGTACCATTACAGGTTATGATAATAATTATGTAATGATTAAAGTGGCAGAAAGAAACATCGAAAATGCTAATCTTAAAGAGTTTATAGAGGTGAAACAAGTCAACTTCTTCCAAACTCAGAAAGAAAAAAGTCCGTTGTTGATTGTATTCAATCCGCCTTATGATGAGCGTTTGGAAATAAAAGTTGATAATTTCTACCGTAAAATTGGAGACACATTAAAGCAAGGATATCCTCATACTACAGCATGGTTTATTACAGCAGATAATAGAGCTGTGAAAGAAACAGGATTACGTCCAGAGCAAGAGATTAAATTATACAATGGAAAATTAGAAACCAATTTCCTGAGGTATGATATCTACAATGCTGGTGATGGTTCTACTTCATAAATTTTGAAACAATTAAAGGAAATACAACTTTCAATTATTATAGCAGTTTATCAACGTCAAGATGAACTGACAGTATTGTTGAATAGTCTTGTTAATCAGTCTGATAAAGGCTTTGAAGTCTTAGTTATTGATGATGGCTCTCCAGAGAAATTGGAATCTGTGGTCGATGGTTTTAAAGATCAGTTGAATATTAAATATTATTATAAACATAATTCTGGTCCAGGATTGACTCGTAATTATGGTATGTCTAAAGCGGAAGGTAATTATTTTATATTTTTAGACTCAGATACCATTATTCCAGCGCATTATATTGAAGAAGTTAAGAAGGAACTAAGCTCGGATTATGTAGATTTCTTTGGTGGATCAGATAATGCCCATAAATCATTTGATACCCTACAAAAGGCAATTAATTTCTCTATGACATCTTTTCTCACGACCGGTGGTATTAGAGGAGGTAAAAAGGCTGTTAAGAACTTTCAGCCAAGAAGTTTTAATATGGGAATCTCTAAAAAGGCCTATCAGGCTACGGGCGGATTTAGTGAGATGAGAGTAGGGGAAGATCCAGATTTAACTATGACTTTGTGGGAGAAAGGATTCAAAAGTAGATGGTTTGCTAATGCTTATGTGTATCATAGGCGCAGAACTTCTCTCAAAAAATTTGGAAGACAAGTTAAATCTTTTGGTATTGCACGACCGATTTTAAACCAACGCCACCCTAAATATAAATCACTTAGCTTTTGGTTTCCAACTGTTTTTATTTTAGGTTTTACATTGGCTTTCATCCTATTATTTTTCGGACTTTGGCATTTTATGGTTCTATATGGAATTTATTTTGCCTTCATATTTATTCTTTCATCTATTCAAAATAAATCTTTAAAGGTTGGTTTGATGTCCTGTATCACAAGCTTCATACAATTCGAAATGTATGGATTGGGATTTTTGCGTTCACAAATTTTGATTAACTTATTGGGCAAAAAGCCTAAGGAAGCATTTCCCACACATTTTTATAATCAATAAATAATGAAAGATATTTACACAGACGAATATTTTATGCGTATGGCCTTTCAAGAGGCTATGAACGCCTATGAAGAGGATGAAATTCCTGTGGGTGCGGTTATTGTTTCCAATAATAGAATTATAGCAAGAGCTCACAATTTAACTGAAACATTAACAGATGTGACAGCGCATGCAGAATTACAAGCCATTACTGCGGCTGCGGATTTTTTAGGAGGTAAATATCTTAGAAATTGTACACTTTATGTCACTTTAGAGCCATGCAATATGTGTGCAGGCGCATTGTATTGGTCACAAATAAGCAGAATTGTTTTCGGTGCAGAAGATTTACATCGTGGATATAGAAAATTTAATACGCCTTTGCATCCTCAAACAGAGATTTCTTATGGAATAATGGCAGAAGAATCATCCAATTTAATCCAAGAGTTTTTTAAGAATAAAAGAAAGTAAGCTTTTGGCCTAAAACATTGTATAAAAGCTTAAGGCATTATAATACGCTATTAACTATAATCTCGCTGCATTCAATGCTTTATTAGCCTTAAATTCCGTAATAAGTAACTTTAATTCAATTACTCACCTTCTGTCTCTAAATCAGGATAAAACAATGCCTTTAGTTCGGTTGCATCATTGGGAGACATGCGTTTTGCGACCACCAAACTCAATTGTTTTCTTCTCAATGCAGCATCATATCTTTCGTGTTCTTCTACAGATTGAGGTACAATCGGCGGAACTGGAATAGGCTTATTCTCCTCGTTCACCGCCACAAAAGTATAAATCCCTTGATTGGTTTTAATCGTTTCACCAGTGGTTGGATCTTCTAGCCAAACATCAGAAATAATTTCCATAGATGAATTAAAAGCTCTAGAAACTTTGGCTTCTATCTTAACAATACTTCCCACAGGAATGGGGTGTATAAAGCTTACTTGATTCACAGATGCAGTAACAACTCTATGGGTTTCGGCATGTCGTCTGGCTGAAATAGAACAAGCCTTGTCCATTCTTGATAGCAATTCACCACCAAACATATTTTCTAAATAATTCGTCTCACTTGGTAACACGATATTTGTCATTATCGTAAGTGTATCATTGGGAGTCTTGTGCTTGTCCATAAAAAAACCTTTGCAATTTTAGTTTGCAAAGGTCTTAAATTTTATTGAATTAGCTTGGATACTTTAGCCTAGAAATTCAAAGCATATTATGGACGCATAAATACATCTTTTCCTTTTTTCTCTAACTCTCTTTTGTAATTAGCAGCTTCCGTCATATCATGGAAAGTATCATAGGCAACCATAAAATAATTACCTACTTTTCCAATGATAACAGCTCTATCATAGCCTTGACGTTTTAACTTGGCTTGATGCTCCATAGCACGAGAATATATTTTGAATGAGCCACCAATTACTTGATATTTCTTAACCGATAAATCTACTTCAGTTGAAGATGCATCTACTGAACTCACTTCATCTGTAGTGTTAATTTCTTCTAAAGTAGAATTGGTTGCTACAGTGGTAGCTGATTCGCCTGTTTCTTTAATAGGAGTAATAGCTATAACATCTTTATCAATGTTATTTACATCTATGATTGGAGCTACGGGAGTTTCGTTTAGGCTTTCTACAACATTATTAGCATTTAATAATGGTAAAACACTACTTAACTGATTTTGAACAAGGTTTTGGTTAGCAAAGAAACTAGATCCGCCCACTATAAATGCAAAACCAATGGCAGCAGCATATGAAACCCATGCATTAGCTTTCCTAGGAGTTGTCACTTCTTTTTCTTCTCTCAAAATGTACTTACCTCTCAAAGAAGACAAGCCAAAGCTCTCTAAAGCAAAGTTTTGATCCTCCGATGGCTCAAATTCTATCACATTATTTTTGATAGTCAATGTTCCTAAGTCAGAAATCGTTAATGTCTGATTATTATCTAAAGTCGCTTTCCAATGAGATACTTCTTTCTCAATTTGCTCTATAGCTTCTTGATAAGATAAATCATTATTTTTAGCGAACTCATTGGCTAACAATCCATCGGTGTGAACTAAATCACTATTAAATCCAACCATTTTCTTTGGTGGATCAAATTTGTAGTCAATCGGATGGAAAATGGCACTTTTTCTTTTTGCAACAAAACCACCGAAATCGGGTACGATTACACAATCATAACGATACAGTAAACTCTTAATAGTATTCTCCATGTTCATAATAACAAAAATAGGTAATTTTTAACTGGTTCAAAACTCTTCTTAAAAATAGATATTAACATATAAGTAACAAATATTGTTGTTTAATAAACATAATTTCAGGAGATTAAGTAGAATTTAAATTCAAATGTTGAAAAAACAGGAACGGAGAGCGCGATAAGGATATGAAGGACTTGGTGTTGTTGTGCTTTCTATTTAGAAAAAGAACTTCTTTTATTTTGACTCGAATATACCAAAGATCGGAGTCGTTTGGCACAACAATACGGAACTCCGCAATAGCCTGGTTTTGATTTTATCCTTAATTTAAACTAAATTTAGAATGTTATTGTTTTTGGTTTCATCGGGATAATAATAATTAGTTGATATTAAAATCAAAAATCGCCCAAAATAAATTATATTTGAATATGCAAGTGCAAGAAAAACAGGCTTTAATGGCCCTGACTTATGTCCAGAAATTAGGAACTAAATCGGTTCAGGATTTGTTGGCCATGTATGGAACTGCAAGTGAAGTTTGGAATTTGAGTGCGAAAGAAAAGAATTCGATCAAGGGTTTAACGCCAGAAATTGCAAATCAAATTGGATCTAAAGAAATTTGGGATTTAGCTACGAAGGAGATTTTATTTTGTGAGAAGCATGATATTCAGATTATTAGTATTTTTGAGAATGATTATTCTAAATTGCTAAAAGAATGTGCCGATGCACCTTTTATTACTTTTAAACGTGGTAATGTCGACTTAAACCAAGGTAAATATGTTTCTATCGTTGGTACGCGCAAAATGACTTCTCGCGGAAAGGATTTTATTCATGAATTGGTTGCAGGATTTAAAAATGAACCCATTACTATTGTAAGCGGGCTGGCATTAGGTATTGATGCGGAAGCCCATAAAGCCGCCATAGAAAACGGACTCCCAACCATAGGAGTTTTAGCGCATGGAGTTAACCAAATCTTTCCTAAAACCAATGAAAGAATCGGTCGAAAAATGATGGAGAATGGAGGAGGTTTGTTTTCAGAATTCTCAACTTTTCATGCTCCAGAACCTGAGAATTTCTTAAGAAGGAATCGAATTATTGCTGGTTTGTGTGAAGCAACAATTATTATAGAATCTGCAATTGCTGGTGGTGCCATGAGTACTGCTACTCACGCAAATAATTATAATAGAGATGTTTTTGCACTTTCTGGTAGACCGAATGACGCCACAGCTATAGGATGTCATCATTTAATTAAAAATCATAAAGCCTTTTTATTAACAGAAGCAGCAGATGTTTTAAATTACTTGAACATAACGCCTCGAAAAACTGAAAAAGTGGTGCAAAAAGAGCTCTTTATTTCCCTTAGTGAGCCAGAAAAGACCTTATACGATTTATTGAAAAAGAATGGTAAATTGCATATTGATAAGATAGCGCTAGATATGCGAATGCCAAGTTATCATTTGATGCCAATTTTATTGGATTTGGAGTTAAAGAATTTAATTTCACCTTTACCTGGAAAATATTATGATTTGAACTAAATAAGCTATTTTTGCAAAATGAAACAAAGCACCAATACAATTTTGATGATAGAGCCTGTTGCATTTTATTTTAATGCTGAAACAGCAACAAATAATTATTTTCAACAAAAACCATCTGAAAGTCAAGAAGAGATTCAAGCGAAAGCATTGGCTGAATTTAATGATATGGTTAAGTTGTTGCGCGATAATGGAATCAATGTTATCACCATTAAAGATACTTTAAATCCACATACGCCAGATTCAATTTTTCCGAATAACTGGATTTCTATGCATGATGATGCAACTGTTGGTTTGTATCCTATGTATGCAGAAAACAGACGCACCGAACGTAGGGAAGATATTTTAGAAGAATTAGAAAAAAATGGATTCGAGGTTTCAACTATTATTGATTATTCATCGGCAGAGGAGGAGGAAATCTTCTTAGAAGGGACAGGAAGTCTTATTCTAGATAGAGAAAACCGTTTGGCTTATGTTTGTCTATCAGATAGATCTGACGAAGGTTTAGTAATCGAATTTTGTGAAGACTTTGAGTACACACCGATTATTTTTACCGCTAACCAAACTGTAAATGGAGAGCGATTACCAATTTATCACACCAACGTTATGATGTGTGTTGCTGATAAATATGTTGTTATTTGCTTAGATACAATTGATAGCAAAAGCGAGCGTAAAATGGTGATTGACACTATTAAAGGAAGCGGAAAGGAAATAGTGAAAATTACCGAGGACCAAATGCACCAGTTTGCTGGAAACATGCTTCAGGTAAATAATGGTAAAGAAACTTTCTTGGCCATGTCTAAATCAGCTTATGATTCATTAACTGAGGATCAAATTGCGCAGATTGAGAAATTTGATAAAATTCTTGCACCTGCAATTCCAACCATCGAAACTTTAGGTGGTGGAAGTGTAAGATGTATGATGGCAGAGGTTTTCTTGCCAAAAGAATAACTTGACTTAAGTTTTTAAAATATAGAAAGGTCACATTTTGTGGCCTTTTTTTATGTAAAAAACTCAAGTATTGATTAGCTTGTGATAGAAGAGATTCAATCTTTATTCTTCCCAATAAATAGCACGTTGAGGCTTTAAACTATCTCTGAATTCCAACATATCTTTTTCCATGATTACCATTGTAGCTACAGCATAGGAATCATTAATAGCTTCCGAGCCTACTTGCTTCAAGGGATAATCTTGTTTATCCACATATTCATTGAGGTGAATCGCATGATGTTCAGCGGTTTTCTCGGCGTCGGGACCTCTAAATTCCCATATTAATTGAATTTTTTTCATTTGCTTGTTTTTGGGCGTAAGCCAACATTTAAATTGATTAGAATTGACCTTTAATCTTATTAATTTTTATGGTTTAATAAAATTTATTCTACATTTATTTTAAGGATTTAGATGGTATAAATTTAAACATTAATAAGAGTAATATGGTAATTACCGCTCCTGTAAATATAGTTAAGAAACCAATATTAAATCCATAGGTTGCATTGAGGTAACTATTCATAAAATAGGCAATTACAGGTGTGGCCAAGCAAGCAACTGGAACACTCCAGTCATTTAATTTTATTTTGGTGAAAATCCCCAATAAAAATAAGCCCAATAGTGGGGAATAAGTATATCCGGCTAATCCAAAAATTAAATCAAAAACATTATCTCCAGAGTTTTGGAAGGCTAAAATGATTAAAAGCATCACCAAACTAAATCCAATGTGGGTAATAGTTTTTAATTGAGTAGGATTTTTCCTTTTTTCAATTCCCAAGAAATCATAACAGAATGAGGTGGTTAGTGCGGTTAGTGCTGAGTCTACACTTGAGAAAGCAGCAGCTGCTGTGCCTAATACAAACATAATAGATGCAAAAATTCCAAAATGATTTAAAGTTAAATATGGTAGAACTTTATCAGTCGCAATAGCTGTAACCATTTCTCCGTTTTGCTCGAATGTTTTAGTAGG
>CAZKJO010000029.1:16440-18708 GCA_964553105.1 uncultured Weeksellaceae bacterium
TATCAGTCGCAATAGCTGTAACCATTTCTCCGTTTTGCTCGAATGTTTTAGTAGGCAGTTCGATGCCGTTTACATCTGCAAAAAGAAATAACATCATTCCTAAGAATAAGAATAAAATTTGAGCGATTCCAACCGAAAAACTGAATACAAACGTATTTTTTTGAGCTTCTCTAACGTTTTTACAAGTCAAACTTTTTTGCATCATATTCTGATCTAATCCCATCATGGCCATAGCGATTAGAATTCCTGCGATAAATTGTTTCCAAAAATAGGTGCCTGATTTAACATCGCCGTCGTACCACTTCCAATAACCTTTTTGGGTGCCTAAATCTACAATTTCTCCAAATCCAAGTTGCATTTTAGAAAATATAACCCAAACAATAGATAAAGCAGCTAATAACAAAAAGGTAGTTTGTAACAAATCTGTCCAAACAATAGTTTTGATACCTGCCTTAAAGGTGTATAAAAAAATTAAAATTAAAAACAACACAGCTAACCACCACATATGCGAATTATCTAAATCAAATAAAACTTGTAAGATCTTAATGGCCAATAACATCCTTAAACCTGCTCCAAATGACTGAGAAACTAAGAAAAAAAAGGATCCAGTTTTATAGGAAAACCATCCAAAACGATTCTCTAAATAAGCATAGATAGATACGAGTTTGAGTTTATAATAGAGCGGAATCAATACAAAAGTAATGAAGAGATATCCCACCATATTCCCAACGAAAAATTGTGCAGCAAAAAATCCTTTGGTTTGAACACTCCCCGGGATAGAAACAAAAGTTACTGCGGATAGGGCAGCACCAATCATTCCATAAGAAACAACCAACCAAGGAGATTGATTATTCCCAGTGAAGAAGGAAGCTTTGTCTGATTTTCGACCGGTTAAATATGCAATGATTAATAAAACACAAAAATATCCTGCAATTAGTAATGCAATGGAGGTGGGTGTTAACATAAAATTGAATTAGATTCAAATATAAAAATATTATCGGTTCTAGATTCAGCGAATAAGTTTATAAAATCCAGCCGTTGGGTATAATTTAATTTTGCAATAGAAATACAAACATTCTTTATCTTTGTCTACTATGCAATATCCTAGCAGAATTTTAGAAAAAGCCGTTGACGAAATCTCACAACTTCCGGGAATTGGAAAGCGTACAGCTTTGCGTTTGGCTTTGCAAATGCTCAAAAAACCAACTTCTCAAACGGAAAATCTTGCCAAGTCTTTGGTGAGTTTGGTGAATGATATTAAATATTGTAAAAAGTGTCATGCTATATGTGATAGTGAGTTATGTGATGTTTGTAGCAACCCGATGCGTAGTCACGATATCATTTGCGTAGTGGAGGATATTCGAGATGTAATGGCCATTGAAAATACCAGTCAGTACAAAGGTGTTTACCATGTTTTGGGAGGGAAAATTTCTCCCATGGATGGTATTGGACCACAGCAACTAAAAATAGATTCTTTGGTAAAACGTGCAGCAGATGCTAAAGAGATTATTTTAGCGCTAAGTAGCACTATGGAAGGTGATACAACTATGTTTTACTTGTATAAAGTCTTAAAAGACACAGAGATTACTCTTACCACAATCGCCAGGGGAATCGGTATTGGAGATGAATTAGAGTATACAGATGAGGTGACTTTGGTTCAGTCTATTCAACGTAGAGTTCCTTACGCAGCTTCTTTATCTAATTAAATGAAACTTTCCGTTATTATCGTTAGTTACAATGCGATGGATTTTTTGGTGAAATGCTTGGATTCGCTCCAAAAACATTTACCGGAAAATTCAGAAGTGATTGTTTTCGATAATAATTCACCCGATCGAGAAATTGAAAGTATATCCAAGGATTATTCTTCAGTGCGTTTTATTTTAAATCCAGAAAACCTTGGATTTGGTAGAGCTAATAATAGAGCAGTAAATCAAGCAAAAGGAGAATGGATTTTAATCTTAAATCCCGATACGATTATTTATGAAGATTTTTTTCCTGCTTTATTGAATTATGCAAATTCTGTTGAAAATTTAGGAGCGATTGGAGTGCGAATGCTAGATGGTAATGGAGATTTTTTACCAGAAAGTAAACGAAATATACCCTCACCTTATGCTTCTTTTTCTAAGTTGTTTTCTTGGTTCAATGGATTAGGTAAGTCTTATTACAACGAGGAACTTCAGCCAAATGATAATGGAAAAGTTGAGATTTTATCGGGAGCATGTATGTTTATGAAAAAACAAGTTTATGAGGAAGTTGGCGGTTTCGATG
>CAZKJO010000029.1:18808-33466 GCA_964553105.1 uncultured Weeksellaceae bacterium
GGAGCATGTATGTTTATGAAAAAACAAGTTTATGAGGAAGTTGGCGGTTTCGATGAGCAATATTTTATGTATGGCGAAGACATCGATTTAAGCTTTAGCTTACTCAATTTAGGATATCAAAATTATTATTTAGGCGAAGTTTATATCACACATTTTAAAGGTGAAAGCACCGTAAAAGATGAAAAATATCTCAAAAACTTTTACGGTGCCATGGAAATTTTCATCGAAAAATATCACAAGCCAAAGAATCCATTCTTATACTATACCATGCGTGCTGGTTTGAAGTTCAAACATAAAATGGAAAAGCTTAAATTAAAAAAATAGCTTTCTCGATGCTTCAATCTAATTTAAACTTTCGATTTAATTAAGAGCTACAACTCAACATACTACAGCCCGGTTGATTGTCTGCCCAACTTGGTCTTTTCGCTTGAAGCTCAGGAAAACGATTTTCGTAAGGTGTTTTGAGTGCTTCGTTTAGTTTATTAAATATAGCATAATCACCTTGTTCAGCCGCCTCAATAGCTTCAAACAATTGATAATTCCTAAGAATAAATTGTGGGTTTGAACGCTTCATTTTTTCTAAACTTTCTGCTTTGCTAATTTCATTAGAGGCAATTCGCATTTTATATAATTCTACAAAATCCTCTAAACGTTCTTGTTGTTCGACTGAGATTTCTTCATAACAAAATTTTTTAGCGTCAAGTTCATCTTGTTCACTATATAGATTCATGAGCTCCACAAAAAATAAAGTATAATCCGGCTTTAAATCAATCATTAGCTTTTGCCAAGAATGCAAGAATACTTTGTCGGTTTCTCTTAACTTATCTAAACCTAGTTTTTCTCCCATCATCGTATCAAAGGCTTTCCAGAATTGATCTTCAAAAGATTCTAAGACCTCTTGTAGCGGCTCAATATCCTCAATAAGTGGATACAAAGCATTACCAAACGCGCTCAAATTCCATAAAGCAATATTGGCTTGTTGACCAAAAGCATATCTTCTGCCAGGTAAATCAGTGGTATTAGAAGTGAATTTTAAATCATATTCTTCTAGCATTGCATAAGGTCCATAATCGATGCTCAATCCTAAAATCGACATATTGTCAGTATTCATTACTCCATGAACAAAGCCCACGCGATACCACTCAACAATCATTTTAATACTAAGGTTTTTAACTTCATTAAAAAATTCAATGTATTTTTCTTTACCTTCTGACTTAATTTCAGGAAAATAACGCTCAATACTCCAATCGGCTAAATTTTTAAGTTCTTCAATATTGTCTCGTGCAGATAATAATTCAAAATGGCCAAAACGAAGAAAACTCTCTGCGGCACGAACCATAACAGCGCCAGGCTCATAAGCTGCATTGCCATTATATAAAATATCACGCATAACTTTTTCTCCCGACAACGAAAGACTCAACGCTCGTGTGGTGGGTATATTTAAATAAAACATAGCTTCGCTCATTAAATATTCACGGATGCTAGATCGCAAAACAGCTCTACCATCAGCATGACGAGCATAAGGCGTAGCTCCAGCACCTTTCCACTGAAGTTCCCAAACTTTATTGTTTTTATCTTTTAGTTCCCCAAAATATATCGCTCGACCATCTCCCAATTGTCCGGCCCAATTTCCAAATTGATGTCCTGCGTATGCCGTAGCATAAGTCAAGAAATCCTCATCTACATTTGAATTTAATAAATCTATATCTTCCTTAGAAAGTGGAAGTTTAAAACCTAAATTTTCTAATAACTCATCATTGCTCGCTATCAGTTCTGCCTTAGGAAAACCAATAGGATGCACCAAAGCATATAATACACCTGGTGTTTGTCGTTGCATCGGATTCCAGCTTTCGTCGCCTGGAAATTTTTCAACAAACGGATATTTAAAATGATTTAATTTCATAATTCACTAAAATTATCAATTATAATTTATAAAATTGTATCAAATAGATTTCTATGAAAAAATTAACAATCTTACTTGCTTTAATTTGCACGAGTTTAATTTCTGCACAATCTAGTGAAATGGTAGTTATTCAAGAAGCTGAACAAGTTAGTCCTTGGAATTTTGGTTTAAAAGCAGGCATAAATCTTGCCAATTTAAGCGGTTCTTACTTAGACCTTGATTATGTGAAAGAATCGAATGGATTTGTTGGTTTTCATGGTGGGGCATGGGCTAATTATGCACTGAGCAATAAATCATCTGTCCAATTTGAACTTTTGGGATCTTTACAAGGTGGAGATATTGAATATGAATTATCTTATGCTGGACAAGCTATCAAGCCAACTGGAAAAGTTCGTATGCCTTATATTTTGATACCTATTATGTATCAATACAAACCGGTGGAAAAACTTCATTTAGAGCTTGGACCTCAATTAAATTATTTACCGAAAATTAATCTTAAGACTTATATAGACGGTGAGAGAATTAATGACGAAACGGTTGAAAACTTAGTAAATAATAGATTGAAAAATGCTAGAAGTATAGATGTTGGTTTAAACATTGGTGCTGGCTACGAATTTATTCAAGATTGGAGTGTTTATACAAGATACACCTATGGTTTACTAACAGTGGATGACCGTGATGAGAATCAAAGAGATTTAAAAAATCGAGTATTAGCATTTGGTGTTTCGTATAAATTTTAATTGTAGAGAATGAATTTTAAAAGACTTTTACTTCTTAGTTTAACTTTTACTTTTTTTAATTTAACCAACGCACAAGAGAGCAAAATTAAAGATTCCAATTTTGGGATTAAACTTGGTGCTATCTCTTCAAAACTTTCTGGTGAGTCAACCAAAGATGACGATGGCAGAGAAACTGATGTAAAATCAAGAATTGGATTTTATGTCGGTGGCTTTTATCATCACCAACTTAGCGATAAATTAAGCGTTCAACCAGAATTATTATTTTCTTATCAAGGTGCGCGCATTGATATTAAACATTGGGAAGGTGTTCCTGTAACAGCAAGTAGTGATATCGATTTTCCTTATGTTTTGCTTCCTCTGATGTTGCAATATGAAGTCTTTGATAAATTCCACTTAGAATTAGGACCGCAGTTAGGTTATAATTTAGGTAAGTTTATTACGATTAAAGGTAAAGTGGTTCTCAATGGAGAAACTTTTATGTTAGAAGATAGGCTAGAGGATGTAGCTCGTTGGGATTTCTCGCTTTTAGCAGGTGCGGGGTATAGTTTTAATGAAAAAATTACAGCTAAATTTAGATTTGCACAAGGTTTAAATTCTTTAGATCAAAGAGATCGCGATGCTTTTACCTTATATAACCAAGTCTTTTCTCTAGGTGTAGAATATAATTTTAAATAGTTAGTTTTTGTCTGAAGATTTCACTTGAAATCATAGCCGAAGCTACAGCTACGTTCAGGCTTTCGGTTGGACGGTTGGTTTCTTGCGGAACACTAATTCTTTGGGTGCAAAGTTTTTCGATTTGAGCGGAGATTCCGTTCGATTCATTTCCCATAACAATTAGGCCTGGATTAGTGAGATTTGTTGAATAAATACTATCACCTTCCATAAAAGTTCCATAAATCTCACAATCTAGCTCCTTAAAATAGGATTCAAAATCTACATAATGTACTTGAATTCTTCCTAAAGAACCCATGCATGCTTGAACAACTTTTGGATTATAAACTTCTACGGTATCCAAATTACAGAAAACATGCTCCATTCCAAACCAATCGGCGATTCTAATAATCGTTCCTAAATTTCCTGGATCTTGTACATTATCTAAGGCAAAATAACTCTTATTAATTTGCGTAGGTAAATCATATGATTTCTGCTCAAAAACAGCTAAAATTTCTGGCGGTGTTCTCAAGTTACTCATCTGCTTAAACTCTGCGCTGCTAGCTATTTCTGCCTGTGGATACATTTCTTTGTAATCCGAGCTTACAAAAAGATGAATTAATTTAAAATCACTGGCAAGAAATTCATCGGTTGACTTTCTACCTTCCACAACAAATAAACCTAGTTCTTTTCGGTATTTTTTTTGTTGCAATCGCTTGACTAGTTTGAGAGTTGCTTTTGTTAGCATATATTTGTTACGCAGTTAAATTTATGAAGAAGACTTTTTCAAATATATTATACTTAATTGGAATTTCCTTTCTCATCACGGCTTGTGATGTAACGAAAAAAATTCCTGAAGGTGAATTTTACTTAAAATCAAACGATTACGAATTTGTAGACGAATCTCCATTTTCTGATGAATTAGAGGATTATGTAAGTCAAAAACCGAATAAACGCTTGTTTGGATTATTACCCATGAAAGATTGGGCCTATAATCGCGTACCGGCTAAGTATGATTCGGTATTCATGGATTACTATACTTTCTCCAATTTAGATAGAGATCAAAAATTGCTGGATAGTTTGTTTTTGCACTATGGCTTAGAAGAAAATGTAGGAGATAGCAAATGGTTGACCAGATTGATTTATAGAGCTGGAGCTAAGCCTGTAACTTTAGATACAGCTAATTCGCATAAATCGGCAAATGAATTAGAAGAGTTTTATTTTGAAAGAGGATATTTTGATGCTCAAGTTGAACCGACTTTCGATGTAGATTCGGCGGCACAAAAGGCAAGAGTTACTTATAACGTTGAGGTGAAAGAGCCTTCTAAAGTGGTAGATTATAATCAAGTGATTACCGATTCTAATTTAGAAAGTCTTTATGCTCAAAACATGGAGGAGAATAAAATTACGTTAAATGAAAGGTTTGATGTAAGAAACTTCGAGAAAGAGCGTGATCGTTTAACTAAGATTTTTAAAAATAATGGATATTTCCAATTCAATGAATTCGGAAATGAGTTGATTTTTAAGATAGACTCAACTGACGATAAGCAATTGGCAGCTACCTTAAAAATAGCCAAACCAGAAAGTGATACCATTCAAGATTTTACGCAATATTATTTTGGTGATATCAATGTATATGTGGATTATAAAGACGAAGAAACCAAGAAAGACTTCGAGAGAGAGCATGGAGGATATAATCTTTATAATTACCATGAATTTAGGCTTAAACCACGTGTTTATACAGATGCGATTACTATAAACACCAATGACATGTATCGTTATGATGATGTTATGCGAACACGCCAACTTATTTTAGATAGAGAGAACTTCTCTTTAACATCCTTGAAAGTTGAAAGAAATTTTGAAAACCCATTGGATAGTTTATTGACCACAAGTATAATTCTTAGACCTAAACCAAAATATGATTTAGAACTCTCTTTTGAAGGTATGTATTCTCAATTTTTAAATTTTGGAATTTCTCCAGGGCTTAGATTGTTGACCAGAAACGTCTTTAGAGGAGGAGAGAATTTGGAGTTTAATTTAAGAGGAACTGTTGGAACCGTAAACACTTCTGAATCTCAGAATGAACTGTTCAATGCATATGAGCTATCTTTTGAAACAAAACTGAATTTCCCTAGATGGGTTTTACCTTTTAATACCGAAGGATTAGTTCCTAAAGCATGGAATCCTAAATCAGCAATTAGTTTAGGATTATCTGGGCAAAAAAATATTGGCTTAGGAAGTAGAAATTACTCTTCTATTATGGACTATACGTGGACGCCGGGTATGAACAGTCATAATTTTGAGTTGTTAAATTTCCAGTACATTAAAAACACCGAAAAGGATAAGTATTATAAAATATTTACGGTAGATAACGAGATTAAAAACCAAGCTTTTGATGCTTATTTTAATTTTAAACCATTTTATCAAGCTTTATATGAAAATGGCGAAATCACCTCCAATGAATTAGAATTGTTAATTTATGGGGATGAAGATTTTGTAAGTAATCTGCCGGTAAATAACTATGATTTCGAAGATTTCACCGACTTCCGAAATGTTATTTTCAGAAAGAATAGTATTATCCAAGACGTCTTAATTCAATCTTTTGCTCATTCTTATACCTACAACGAAACGACCAGACAGGATAAGAAGCATCCATGGTTTATTAGTAGTAAAGTAGAGGTGGCTGGTGCATTGATGAGGTTAATCGATGAAACTATTGGATTCAACCAAGAAGAAGGTTTCTTTGGCGACTCTAGATCTGTTTTGGGCGGCGTTCCTTACTCAGAGTTTGTTCGCTTAGATTTAGATGTTAGAAAAACATTTGACTTGAGTTCTAAAACCCAATTAGCCCTCAGAAGTTTCACGGGAGTTGCAATTCCTTATGGTAATTTGGAGGTTTTACCCTTCAGTAAATCTTATTTCGGTGGTGGATCCAATGACGTCAGAGCTTGGCAAGCTTATGAACTATCGCCTTCACCCTTGAGACCAAATGACGATGGAACTTACATCGATCAAATGAAAATCACCCTGAATGCCGAATATCGTTTTCCCATTTATGGGATGATCAATGGAGCTTTCTTTGTAGATGCTGGTAACATTTGGAGCCTAAACAATGACAATCAAAAAACATTATTCAAGTTTGATCGATTCCTAAAACAAATGGGAGTAGGCTCCGGAGTTGGTATTAGGTTTGACCTAACCTTTGTCGTAGCCCGTTTAGATTTTGCCTACAAAATACACGATCCGGCCTACTCAGATGGAGAAAGATGGTTCAATAATATAAAAATATTGAGACCACAGCTTCAATTCGGAATCAATTATCCATTCTAATCAAGTTGAAACTTAATGTACGTAATCTTCTTACCCTCATTCAAGAATAACTTTTCGTAATGTGTTTGAATATCATAAAGATAATCAGGTAAGTCATGAGTGGATCTATTATAGATGTCGTGATTAGATACTTCTACCTTATAATCATTCATCTCAACAATTCCACATGTATAACCATGCAAGAATTCACTATCCGTTTTAAGATGAATAAACCCTCCTGGCTTTAAGATTTTCTTGTACCTCGCTAAAAAATCTGGATGAGTTAGTCTATGTTTTTTTCTTCTAAACTTAATTTGAGGATCTGGAAATGTGATCCAAATCTCACTCACTTCGCCTGGGTCAAAAGCTAAATCAATCAATTCAATTTGAGTTCTAAGAAAACCTGTGTTTTTCATGTTTTTTTCCTCAACCGTTTTTGATCCTCGCCAAAGTCTAGCTCCTTTTATATCGACACCAATAAAATTGGTCTTTGGAAATCTCTTGCCTAGTCCAATGGTGTATTCTCCTTTACCACAACCTAATTCTAAAACAATCGGATTGTCATTTTTGAAGAACTCCTTATTCCATTTTCCTCTAAGCTCAAAACCATCTAGCATTTCACTACGCTCTGGTTGAATTAAATGAGAAAAACTTTTGTTCTCCTCAAAACGACTAAGTTTATTTTTTGCCATGTGGCAAATTTATTCAATCTAAATTGAATCCATAAAAAAAGTGCCCTAAATATTAAGGCACTTGTTAAATATAGTTATGATATTATTGTGTTTTACCAATCGCTTGATAATATAATGGCAAAACATTCGGAATTTCTCTTTCTAATTGTGCGATTCTTCTACCTGGATCTGGGTGAGTAGATAAAAACTCTGGTGGAGCTTGGCTACCTTTTGCTTGAGCAACAGATTGCATTCTATTCCAAAATTTCGGAGCCTCTCTAGGATCGTATCCAGACATAGCCATCAATTGTAAACCAATTTTATCCGCTTCTAATTCCGCATTTCTAGAATAAGCTAATATTCCAACCTGTGCTCCCATAGGATATAATTGATTGAAAACATTTTGATATTTACTATCATTTAAAGCAACATTACCGGCAACCTGTAAGCCTTGAGCTACCATAGCTTGCGTCATTCTTTGCGCACTGTGCTCTGCGATAGCATGAGTAATTTCGTGCCCCATTACAACAGCAACACCATTTTCATCCTTACAAACAGGCATAATTCCAGTGTAAAATGCAACTTTACCACCTGGCATACACCATGCATTTAATTGATCGCTTTCAATCAAGTTAAACTCCCATTGGTATCCATCTAAAAAATGTGATTGATCCTGAGAAGCTAAAAACCTTTCTACAGTTCCTTTAATGTTATTTCCAACCTCTTTCAACATTTGCGTTTGTTGTCGATTTGTTGAAAGTTTCTCCTCTTTCAGGACTTGCTGATATTGCTGAAACGCCATAGGGAAAATCTCTGCGTTGCTCACCAATATTAGTGGACTTTTACCCGTAATTGGGTTGGTAGAACATGCAGCGACAATCATTATTACCAACATCAAATATACTTTTTTCATAACTCTAATTTTTTTGATTGATATATGCATAAACAAGTTTTATTCCAAACCCGAAAGCACTAAGCAAATAGAATATAAAATTACTAAAAACGTTATCAATTAATACTGTTTTGTCATAGGATTAAATTATACATTAAGACAGTGTTTTTACATTTTATATCGAAAAACTGTTTGTATATTTGCTGTTCAATATTACAGAGGACAAATTTACCCGGGTTGCAACCTCTCTAAAAAATGCTAAAACGTTTTTTTCATTGCTTCCCATTAATTTTCTGATGTAAGATATAATATAATTAAAGAACAATATTATGCCTTATTTATTTACTTCTGAATCTGTTTCAGAAGGACATCCAGACAAAATAGCAGATCAAATTTCAGACGCCATTCTAGACAACTTTTTGGCTTTTGATGCCGATAGCAAAGTTGCATGTGAAACCATGGTAACTACAGGGCAAGTGGTTTTGGCTGGTGAAGTGAATTCACAAACTTATATCGACTTACAAAAAGTAACTAGAAAAGTTATTCAACGTATCGGATATACAGACAGCTCTATGAAATTCTCCTATGATTCTTGTGGTATTTTGTCGGCAATCCACGAACAATCTAATGAGATTAGACAAGGGGTTGACAAAGAAAACCCACAAGATCAAGGTGCGGGAGACCAGGGAATGATGTTTGGTTATGCAGTCAACGAAACCGAGAATTATATGCCCTTGGCTTTAGATATTTCTCATATGATTCTTCAGGAATTAGCTCAGGTTAGAAAAACTGGAGATGAAATGACCTATCTTCGCCCTGATTCAAAAGCTCAGGTAACTTTAGAGTATGATGATGAACATAAGCCAATCAAAATTCACACGATTGTGGTTTCTACGCAACACGACGAGTTTGGTGGAGAAGAGGCTATGCAAGAGAGAATCAAGAGAGATATAATTCAATTTATTATCCCTCGCGTATTCCAAAAGGTTTCTCAAAAAGTTAAAGACTTATTCCATCCAGACATTATCTATCATGTTAATCCAACAGGTAAATTCGTTATTGGAGGACCTCATGGTGATAGTGGATTGACAGGAAGAAAGATTATTGTAGATACTTATGGTGGTAAAGGAGCTCATGGTGGTGGTGCCTTTAGTGGTAAAGATCCATCTAAAGTGGATAGGTCTGCAGCTTATGCAATGCGCCATTTAGCCAAAAACATGGTAGCCGCTGGTATTTGCGATGAAGCTTTAGTTCAAATTTCATATGCAATAGGAGTGGCAGAGCCTATGAGCATGATGGTAGATACCTATGGTACATCAAAAGTTCAAATGTCTGATGCTAGAATCTCAGAGATCTTAATTAATAACCTTGATTATAGACCATATGCCATCGAAAAGAACTTAAAGTTAAGAAATCCAATTTATGAAGAAACTGCTGCTTATGGCCACATGGGTAGGGTTCCACAAGTTATAACTAAAACTTTCGAAGCTTATAATGGCGAAGAAATAACTAGAGAAGTAGAGTTATTTACGTGGGAGAAATTGGATTTAGTGCCACAATTAAAAGATTTGTTTCATCTAAAGGATTAAATACAATCCTGTATTTAAACAAAAAAGACAAGAGGTTTAGTTATCTCTTGTCTTTTTTTATTTAGTCTACAATTAATTCATCATAGGATAAAATAGTTGTGTAGCCTTTCCGTTCAAAGTAACTCATATCATGGTCTCGACTGGTAACTAAAACAAAATCACCTCCCCAAGCTCCCAGACTTTTAATCATACCATTTTTAAAATCAGGAAATAATCTATCTTTCACCGTATCCATTTCCAAATGTCCCGAAATCATATATTCGTGTACGTACAAGATGTCTTCAAATTCTTCTAAACTTTTGCAGGATTTAATTTGTAAACTTAAATCGGTTATGGATTTAATCAAATCCTTATCTTTCCCAAACGCACGATACCTTCCAATTCCTTCTCGGCTATTCTGCTTTTCATTTAAATAAACAAAATAGATGTGTTGGGTAATGCTTTTATCGAGTTGAATCAAACCAACTTTTCTGTCTTTTTTAGTGAGTTGATAGGATTGTGGTTTTGGAAACATCGCACAACTGATATCATATCCACTTCCTCCAAATGTCTTTTCTAATAGTTTGAAAGCATCAATGTCTGCATATTTGGACAAAAGAGAAATTAATGTCGAACTAGAACCTAAACCCCAATCCTTCGGAAATTCCAGCTGGGTGGTGAATTCTATTCTTTTATTTTTAAAAACTTCAAGTTTTAATGATTCAACTGCCTTCAGAACTTTAGAAATATTATTTCCTAACAAAGAGTCATTAGATCTAATGACCTCTAAGTTTTCATCTAATTCAGCTTCAAACCATAACGAATTATCATTCAAGAAAGCCTTCCACAGAATTTGTGTGTTTTGGTGCTCTGTTTCTTCTACTTTTAGTCTCTGACCTAACTTAGTCGGAAGTCCAATGGCTAAAGCTCCATCCAATACTACATATTCCCCGGAAAGCAATAATTTACCGTTTGCAAAGTATTCTTGCATTATATTACACCTGAAACTTGAGCTTCTCTTTCAATTTTCTTAATCAAACCTTGCAAGGTTCTACCTGGTCCAACTTCCAAATAACTCGTTAAACCTTCTGCCCACATATTTTGAATAGTTTGTGTCCATTTTACTGGAGCCGTAAGTTGAATATTCAAATTCTTCTTAATTTCATCTGGATCACTTACAGCACTAGCCGTTACATTCTGAAAAATAGGACAAATAGGCTTGTGGAACCTAACCTGTTCAATGGCCCTTTCTAGCTTTTCTCTCGCAGGTTCCATCATTGGCGAGTGAAATGCCCCACCAACAGGTAGAATCAATGCTCGTTTAGCCCCTTTTTCTTTTAATAATTCACAAGCTTTTTCTACAGCCTCTATCTCCCCAGAAATCACCAATTGACCCGGACAGTTATAATTCGCAGGAACTACTACGCCATCTACAGATAAACAAACTTCCTCAACTATTCGATCTTCTAAACCTAAAATAGCCGCCATAGTCGATGGTTGAATTTCACAAGCCTCTTGCATAGCTTCAGCTCGCTTAGCAACTAATTGCATTCCATCTTCAAATGATAAGGCATTGGCAGCCACCAAAGCAGAAAACTCCCCTAAAGAATGCCCAGCAACAGCATTAGGCTCAAATGTTTCGATCATCTGCGCTAAAGAAACAGAATGTAAAAATACCGCTGGCTGAGTAACATTCGTTTGTTTCAAATCCTCTGCAGTTCCTTCAAACATGATTTTCTTGATATTAAAACCTAATATTTGGTTCGCTTGATCGAATAAGCCTCTAACTACGGCGCTTTTTTCGTATAATTCTTTTCCCATTCCTGGGAATTGTGATCCTTGACCTGGAAAAACGTAAGCTTTCATAAATTCTTATTTTGTTCTAAATTCAAAGATACAGTTTAATAGTAAATTTTAATACTGTAGTTTTTATTTTTAAAAGCTTCTTATAATATGAAGTGATTTCAGCAACTAAATCATCCATAATTTTATAGGCTTGACAATTAACTTTTTAATCTTCTGTCCAGTTATTGCCATCGCGAATTAATGGATTATTTAATTCTTTTCAAATAAAGTTGGTTTATTTTTTAAAAGGAAACGTAAATTTAACATTGGTGATAATTTAAACTCATATTTTTGCCCCTTCACAAAACTTAAAATAGTATATGGAGAGTTTATATGTTTTTATAGTAGGTTTGCTTTTCTTGCTAGCTGTTTTTGATTTGGTAGTTGGTGTTAGTAATGACGCTGTAAACTTCTTAAACTCGGCAATTGGATCAAACGTAGCCAAATGGCGAACCATCATGATTATTGCTTCGGTGGGTATAATGTTAGGAGCTATGACTTCCGGCGGAATGATGGAAGTGGCCCGGAAAGGGATATTTAACCCCCAGCATTTCTATTTCAATGAAATCATGATCCTCTTCTTAGCGGTAATGATTACCGATATTATACTCCTCGACCTGTTTAATACCTTTGGAATGCCCACTAGTACAACGGTTTCCATTGTTTTCGAGATTTTAGGAGCTTCTTTTGCACTTTCTGTTATCAAGACGCTCAATGGAGATCTACCAATGAACTATTTATTCAACTTAGATCAACCTGATAAGGGAATTATCGGATTCATGAATTGGGAAAAAGCAGGAGGCATTGTATCGGGTATCTTGCTCTCAGTTGTAATAGCCTTTACGGTGGGTGCAATCGTTCAATTTATTTCTAGATTCTTCTTTTCGTTTAGATTTAATGAAAAAATGAAATATTTTGGTTCCATTTTTAGTGGTCTAGCCTTCGCAGCCATACTTTATTTCTTGATTTTTAAAGGAATGGGATCTGTAGTTAAAGACGTAGAAGTGGGTGAAATGAATTATTTTCAAGCTCAGTTTGCTGTCTTTTATAATTGGGTATCAACCCACATTCCTGTATTTATTTTAATCAGTTTTATCATTTCTACTATTGTAATGTTCTTCTTGCAAAAGAAAAACATCAACCCACTTAGATTGGTAGTTCTCTTCGGTACATTCGCACTTGCCATGGCATTCGCAGGAAACGACTTAGTGAACTTCATTGGGGTTCCCATTGCAGCTTGGCAATCATTTGAACTTTGGAGTGGTTCTGGAATAGCACCAACTGAATTGTTGATGGATGGTTTAGCTGGTAAAGTAGAAACTCCTTACTTTATGCTGATGTTGGCAGGTGCTATCATGACGCTTACTTTATGGTTCTCTAAAAAAGCACGTAGTGTTACCGAAACAGAAGTTAAACTAGGAGCTCAAGCAGAAATCGATGAAAGATTTAAACCAAATTTAGCTGCAAGACTTATTGTCGATGCTACGGCTACTCTTAATAAAGGTCTTGGCAAAGTAATGCCTAAACCAATGTCTGATAAGTTAAATGAGAGATTTGCTCCGGTAGATATAACCGAAAATGAAGGCGCTGCAGCTCATTTCGATCTAGTACGTGCTTCGGTTAATCTAGTAACAGCATCTATTCTAATTGCTATTGCGACGGATCTTAAGCTACCACTATCAACAACTTATGTGTCTTTTATGGTAGCTATGGGTACCTCACTTTCAGATAGAGCATGGGGTAGAGAAAGTGCAGTTTATCGAATCGCTGGAGTTATGAACGTTGTAGTTGGTTGGTTCTTGACAGCAATCATTGCATCAACAGTTGCGGCTATTTTTGCAGCAATTATGTACTACGGAGGAATCTACGGAATTCTTGCTCTAGTTTCAGCAGCAGGATTTATGATCTATAAAACTTCTAGACATCACACAAGTAAACTAGAGAAAGAAGCTTTAACTGCAACTAAAACTTCTATCAACTATAAAGATGTAAACGAGACTTTAAGTTTATTATCTACTAGTGTAGAGGAGGCGATTGTAGATATCAAGAGAACTCTTGAGCTAACTTATATTGGCGTAGTAAAAGAAAATAAGCGCGCACTTACAGATGCAAACGAAAAATTAGATCACCTAAATAGTGAATATGCCATGGTCAAAAATGGATTGTTCAAGATTATTAAAAAGAACAAATCAGACGAAACCACATCGGCACACTTATATGTCTTAACATATGATTTAATGCAAGATATCCTTCAGAGTTTATCTCTAATTGTTGAATCAGCCACAGTTCACGTTAAAAATAATCACAAACCACTTACCCGCGAACAATGTAAACACATTGCCTCGGTCAAAGACCTTTTGTCGGATTATTTAGTGTTCCTTAAAGATATTATTGGTAATGGAGACTTTACAGATGCAAACGTACAGGAGTTATATGTTAGAAAGAAAAACCTTCTGTTAGAAATTGAATTAGCAACTTCACAGCAGATAGAAGGTATCATGAACAAAAAATACGGGTTTAAGAATACTTCCTTATACTTCACAGTATTAATGGAATTAAAAGATCTGATTGCAGTTTCTACAAGATTCGCCAAATTATACAAGCGTATCTATCAAGATGGAAAGCTGACTAAGTGATACTAAACACACCTATTAATATAAAGAAGGGGGAGCGCTAGCTCTCCTTTTTTTATTAGGGCGTGCCCTTGTTGCTAGTTCGCGTCATTAAATAAAGAAGCATCGCAGATTGCAAAGTAGGTTTTATAATCAAGCACACGGGAAGCTAGGCAACAAGGTCAGGCTGTTTCGGGGTTCCGTCTTCTGCTGGCCCTAATCACCCTCAGACTAGTAAGCAAACCACAAACATCCACTTAACACTTATGTGAAAATCAACTCAAGACCAGCAGAAGACCAAGCCCTGTCCATCCTTCACGCGAAAAAATCACGATTTTGAAAACCTTTTTAAGGTTAAAACACGCTCAAAATAGAGCAGTAAAAACGCTAGTTAAAATTAATTCACGACATAAGTTATTGAAAGTAAGAAAATAACAAATTACTTTAAAATAATACACCAAAAG
>CAZKJO010000030.1:0-33016 GCA_964553105.1 uncultured Weeksellaceae bacterium
CTGAATAGAGCTGTTTAGAAAACTTCGTTTGGTCAAAAAATATATGGCATAAAAAAAGACAAAATACAAGTGTATTTTGTCTTTTTTTATATGTTGTTAGCTGAAATTACTTCGCCTTTCGACACCAAACTCTCCATTGAACTAAGAAGGCTCCTGGGTATTGACGTTTAACCGACGCCAAATCCATTGCTGCTGATCTTTTGGTGAAATAGTCACCTACCATCACACGATAATCAGGTCTCGTATATACCATTTCAGGAACCAAACTCGGAAAGTTTTTAGCAAAATCTGCTTGAGCTCTATTGGCTGCATTCCTATCTTTGGTATACATGATTTGAATTTTATATCCCATTACTTTAGGGTTTTGAGCGCACGGATCAAAATTTTCTCTATCCTCATCGGATTCAACTGCAACCGGCTTATAACATTTTGCTTTCACTGTCTTCTGAACCAAGGAATCTATTGCAGCGTTTGCATTCAAATTATAACTTCCCCCAGATAGGCTATCTTGTACACTAATTTGTCCTAATACGAAGGTCAATCCAAAAACAAATAGGAAAAGAAAAAATAGATGTCTCATTCAATAATATTTTTGCAAATATAAACTAGATTCGTGAATTCAGTCAAATAAATCAATTATTATGTTTTTTTAACGCTATCACGAGAAATGTTAAAATATCTATAAGGTGATTGATTGTAGAGACTTACACACATTGTTAATTTAGAACAGATTTAAATTAAGGGATTAAGCAAAGTTCATGTGTTACTTTTTAGGTTTAATTTAACAGACTATTTTATTTTTGTTCGATATATAAATAGCATATCAGAATATCAACATAAAGGAGATATGGTGAATTGGGAAAAAATTAAATTGAAACATTATGCGGCGTTATTCTTCATCGTCGCATTTTCATGGATGAACGCGCAAGACGCTCCAGCTGATGCTGTGAGCGGAGATGCAGCTAATGGAGAGGCTTTATTTAATCAACACTGTGCGGCTTGTCATAAGTTGGATACGGAGTTGATTGGGCCAGCGTTGGGAGGTGTGGCCGAAAGGTTGCAAGACGAACAAGGGCTTGGTGTCGATTGGTTGCGTAAGTGGATTAAGAACAACGAAGAGCTTAGGGCTAGTGGTGACGAATATGCGAATCAAGTATTTGAGGAGTATAATGAAGTTATTATGTTGCCTTTTGAGCAGTTGAGTGATCAAGAGATTGATGACATCATCTACTTTACTTCTAATCCGCCCGCTCCTAAAGAGGAAAAGAAAGCTGCTGCGCCAGCTGCTTCAAGCGACAATTCATTGCCTTTGGGTGCTTTGTTGATCGGTTTTGCAGTTTTAGCAAGTTTATTGGTCTGGATATTATTCAGAGTAAACACCTTAGTTAACTTAACGAAGCAAGAGGGTGGAGCGCTAGATGCAGAGGAAGCAGAGAGCTTTGCTGAAGTTTTCGAGAAGTACAAGAATGTGGCGTACGCTGGAATGGGGCTGATTACATTATTGGTTTTATTCGGTGCGTGGCAATTTATGATAGGTATTGGAGTTGATAAAGGATATCAGCCAGAGCAGCCAATTTATTTTTCTCACAAGATTCACGCTGGTGAACAAGGAATCGATTGTCAGTACTGTCACAGTAGTGCAAAATATGGTAAGGTATCAGGTATTCCTTCAACCAACGTTTGTATGAACTGTCACTACCAAATCCAAGAGTATACTGGAGATTATATCGAAGAAGGTAAATCTGCAGAGTTCTATACAGAAGAGATTCAAAAAATCTACGCATCTGCTGGATTCGATCCTAGTAACTTGACTTATTCAGGTGAAGAAGATCCAATTGAATGGGTTAGAATTCACAATATGCCAGATTTTGTTTACTTTAATCATGCGCAACACGTTGTGGCAGGAGGAGAAGCAATTAAGTCAGCTAAGGGTGTAGATCAAGTATGTTTTGCTTGTCACGGTCAGGTTGATGAAATGGACGAAGTGAAAATGGCGAATGATTTCACTATGGGATGGTGTATTGAGTGTCACCGTGAGACCAAAGTGGATATGGAGAACGAGTATAATAAAGAATACTACGCACAATTACACGAGAAACTTAAGAAACAATATGGTTCAGAAGCTGAGATTACAGTAGATGCTATTGGTGGTCTTGAGTGTGGAAAATGTCACTATTAATTAAGTTTAAATAAATAAAAGAAGTTAAATGGCTTCGAAGAAAAGATATTGGAGAAGTATTGAAGAATTGCAAGACAGTTCGTTGACCGAGGAATTGGCAAAAAACGAATTTGCAGAAGAATTGCCAGTGGAAGGATTTCTTGGGAAATCTGAAGCTTTAGAGTCTTCTAAAACGTCTCGCCGTGATTTCCTTAAATTTTTAGGATTCAGTACTGCAGCAGCAACCCTTGCGGCTTGTGAGGCACCTATTGTTAAATCTGTGCCCTATGTAGTTAAACCTGACGAAATTACACCTGGTGTACCAACGTATTATGCATCTACAATGTATGATGGGTATGATTATGCTAGCGTAATCGTGAAAACGAGAGAGGGTAGACCTATCAAGATTGAGCCTAATAAAGGAGCAAACAACTTTGGAACTACAAATGCTAGAGTTCAAGCGTCTGTATTATCATTATATGATAGCAACAGAATTGCTAAGCCTAGAATAAGCGGTGCTGATAGTACTTGGGATGCAGTTGACACTGTTGTTCTAAAACAATTAGCCAATCTAGGCGGGAAGAAAGCAGTTGTAATTACACCTTCTTTACCTAGTCCATCAACAAAAAGTTTAATTCAGAATTTCCAATCTAAGTATGGAAATGTAGAACACGTTGTATTTGATGCAGTTGATTCTACACCTGCCTTAGATGCTGCAGAGGAAATATTCGGACAAAGAGTGATTCCTCATGTAGATTTAACCAACACAGAGTTGGTGGTTGGATTTAATGCAGACTTCTTAAACGATTATCATGGCTTAAGTCTTGAGAGGTCCTATGCTACGGCTAAGAAACCAGGAGAGAAAATGCTTAGACATATTCAAGTTGAATCTAACTTAAGTATGACAGGTGCTAACTCGGATTCAAGGTTCCCATTAAAACCATCTATGACCTACAAGGTTTTGGCAGATGTTTATAATGCCTTAAATGGAGGTAGTGCTTCAACTGATGTTGGTGCAGCTATCGCTTCTGAGCTAAAAGCAAAAGGAAATAAAGCAGTTGTTTTAGCTGATGGAAACAAAGATGCTTATGCTTTGGCCTACGCAATTAACCAAAAATTAGGTTCTACTGCTATTACAGGTAAGTCTGTTTTATTAAAAGAAAGTAACCACGCTACGTTTAAGTCTTTCTTAAATGATGCGAATGCTGGGAATGTTGGATTATTATTGATATTTAATTCAAATCCAATTGAACATTCTTATTATGCTGAAAACTTTAAAGAAATTCTTAAAAAGGTTCCTGTTTCAGTTGCATTAACTGATCAAAACAATGAAACAGCTAAGAATGTAAATGTCGTCGCTCCCACACCACACTGGTTAGAGTCTTGGGGTGATTTCAATCCAATGACAGGGGTTTATACTTTACAGCAGCCAACGATTCAACCTATTTTTGACACGAGACAGTTTCAAGATAGCTTAATCAAATGGACTAAAGCTGATGGATCTGATTTAGTTGAAACTGATACTGCAGAAGGTGCACTAGCAGCAACTACTGCGGCGGTTGTAGATTCTGCAACGGCAGCTATTCAAAAAGTTGCAGCATCTGTAAGAATAGGTGAAGCAGATTCTTATTACAATTATTTAAAGAAATATTGGGAAAGCAATGTGTTAGGAGGTACTTCCTTCAACCAAGCTTTATACGATGGAGTTATCGAAAAAGACTCAGAAGCTGGTTTAACAGCTAATTCTGCCGGAGCCGCAAGTGCTGCATCAGCTTTATCTAATCTACCAAACGCTGATTGGGAAATTCAATTATACACTAAAGTAGGTATGGGTGATGGTAGAAATGCTACGAACCCATGGTTACAAGAGTTCCCAGATCCAGTTTCAAGAACAGTTTGGGATAATTACTTTACCATGAACCCACAAGATGCTGAGGCATTAGGAATTTCTATGTGGAACAGTGGTCCAGAAAGAAATGGTAGAATGCAGTTTAATGGACCTTATTATACAGCAACTGTTAACGGTCAGAAAGTAACAGCTCCTGTATTTGTTCAGCCCGGACAAGCGAAAGGAACATTAGGTTTAGCACTTGGTTATGGTGTTAAAGGTAGAATTGCGGAAGCAAACAATTTAGAACAAATTGGAGTTAATGCTTATCCAATCTATAAAGATGGAGTCAAAACCGCTACTATCGAAAGTTTAGAAGCAGCAGGTGGAAGCCATGAATTTGCGAATATTCAGATGATGAATACCTTAATGGGTAGATATGAAATCGCAAAAGAAGCTTACAACGAAGATTTCTTAACGAAACCTGCAGATGAGTGGAATAAGCAGCCTACCATGGATACTTTCCAAGGTAAAGGTACTCCAGTTAAGGAAGTAGATTTATGGAGAAGTTTCGATCGTACAGACGGACCTCACTTCAAGTTATCTATCGATTTAAACTCATGTACTGGTTGTGGAGCTTGTGTTATTGCATGTCATGCAGAGAATAACGTAGCTGTTGTTGGTAAAGACGAAGTTCGTAGGTCAAGAGATATGCACTGGTTGCGTATTGATAGATATTATTCAGATCATATGCAAGAGAAGCATCCAGAGCGTTATCCTTATACGCAAACGGAAGCTTTAAAAGATGAGGAATATATAGAGCCTACTCAATATAAAATTTTGGTTAGACCAAATGAGACTAATCCAGATGTTATATTCCAACCAATGATGTGTCAGCACTGTAACCACGCTCCTTGTGAAGCGGTTTGTCCAGTAGCAGCTACATCACACGGTAAACAAGGTCAGAACCAAATGGCTTATAACAGATGTGTTGGAACAAGATATTGTGCGAATAACTGTCCTTATAAAGTACGTAGATTCAACTGGTTCAACTATGCTCAGAATGAGAAGTTTGATTACCACATGAACAACGACTTAGGAAGAATGGTATTGAACCCAGACGTAGTGGTTCGTCAACGAGGTGTTATGGAGAAATGTTCTATGTGTATCCAAATGACTCAAGCTGCTATCTTGGAAGCTAAGAAAGAGGGCAGAAGAGTTAAGGATGAAGAATTCTCTACAGCATGTGTGAATGCTTGTACTACTGGAGCTATGGCATTTGGTGATATCAATGATCCAAATTCTAAAGTTACAGAATTAGAAAAGGACAAGAGAAAGTATATCGTGTTAGAAGATATAGGTACACAGCCGAATGTGTTCTACCACGTGAAAATTAGAAATAGAAAAAATTAAATAAACGGTTTAAAGAATATTTATGTCAGGTCACTACGAATCACCAATTAGGGAACCGCTTATTTTAGGTCATAAGACCTATCATGACATCACCGTAGATGTAGCGCGCCCAGTGGAAAGCAAAGCTGGAAAGCTTTGGTGGATAGCATTTAGTTTTGCAATGCTCGCCTTTATATATGGATTTGGTTGTATCGCTTATACCATTGGAACAGGTATTGGAGTTTGGGGTATGAATAAGACAATCAACTGGGCATGGGATATTACCAACTTCGTATGGTGGGTAGGTATCGGTCACGCAGGAACCTTGATTTCTGCAGTACTTTTACTATTCCGTCAGAAGTGGAGAATGTCCATTAACAGATCAGCGGAGGCAATGACGATCTTCGCAGTAGTTCAAGCAGCTATCTTCCCTTTAATTCACATGGGGCGTCCATGGGTTGGGTATTGGGTATTCCCAGTTCCAAACAATTTTGGATCACTTTGGGTTAACTTCAACTCACCATTATTATGGGACGTGTTTGCAATTTCAACTTATTTCTCTGTATCGGTAGTATTCTGGTATATGGGTCTTATTCCTGACTTTGCGATGATACGTGATAGAGCAACTAAACCGGTAACAAAAAGAATTTATAGTATCCTAGCATTTGGTTGGGGTGGAAATGCCAAACATTGGCAAAGATTTGAGGAGCTTACTTTGGTACTAGCTGGATTAGCAACACCATTAGTATTCTCAGTGCACACGACGGTATCCTTTGACTTCGCAACATCGATTATAAAAGGATGGCACTCGACAATTTATCCACCTTATTTCGTAGCTGGTGCAATTTTCTCTGGATTCGCAATGGTACAAACACTACTGATTGTGATGAGAAAAGTAAACGGTTTCGAAGACTATATTACTAGAAAGCATATAGAATACATGAACATCGTAATCCTTGTAACAGGAGGTATGGTGACCGTAGCTTATTTAACGGAGTTCTTTATTGCTTGGTATTCCGGAAGTAGATTCGAAGACTTTACTTACTTTACAGTTGGTGCTGCAACAGGACCTTATTGGTGGGCTTTCTGGTTACTAATTATTTGTAACGTACTTGTGCCTATGACCTTATGGGTTAGACCATGGAGGCGTAACTTTTTATGGACATTTATTGTATCTATTGTAATTAATATTGGAATGTGGTTTGAGCGTTTCGACATTATTGTTGTGAACTTAAGCCGTGATTACCTACCATCTTCTTGGACGATGTTTATGCCGACCTTTGTGGATGTAGGAATATTTTTAGGAACAATGGGATTCTTCTCAGTATTATTTTTATTGTATGCAAGAACGTTCCCAGTACTTGCTCAAGCTGAGTTGAAAACCATTTTGAAATCATCTGGCGAAAGCTATAAGAAACATCATACAGAACACGACGAGGAACATGAGCACTAAAATATTCGGATTATACGGAGACGACGACATTTTAATGAATGCCGTAAAGTCATTACAAAAGAAAGGAGTTAAAATAAATGAAGTTTATACGCCTTTTCCAGTTCATGGATTGGATAAAGCATTAGGACTGAAGAAAACTCGAATTTCTGATTTAGCATTTGTCTATGGAGCTTATGGATTAATATTAATGTCTATTGTGACATGGTATATGATGATCTATGATTGGCCACAAGATATTGGTGGTAAACCAAGTTTCACATGGGGAGAGAACGTAACAGCTTTTGCTGTACCTATGTTTGAAATGACGGTATTCTTTGCGGCTCACTTTATGTGTATCACTTATTTATTAAGAAGTGGTTTATACCCTGGAGCACCAACTAAGAACCCAGATCCAAGAACCACAGATGATAAGTTTCTTGTGGAAATTGTGTCTGAGGATGTAGAGAGATTAAAAGAAATGTTTATTGATACAGGTGCTGAAGAAGTTACTGTAAAAAGAGCTTAAATTAGGAAGAATGATGAAACATATATTAACATTAATAGTAATAGCTGGCTTATTTGCTTCTTGCGATGGACCACAAAGAACTCCGGCCATGGTTTTCATGCCTGATATGTACTATGCTGTTCCATATGAACCATACGAGAAAGCTACATTTGGATATCCTAGTTATAGTGATGAATCGACTGTGCCTTTGTTCACAGAAGAGTACAATATGACAGCATTAAAACCTGTTGAAGGAACTGTTCCCCACAACGAAATCGGAACTTTACCCTATTTATTGCCAGATACAAATGATGGATATAATGCCTCTATGTCAGTTGAATCTCCTTTAGATCCAGCGAACAGCGAAAAGAATTTAGCAAGAGGAGAAATGTTATATAACCAAGTTTGTGCTACTTGTCATGGTGGTACAGGAGATGGACAAGGACCTATTGTAGTAACAGGTGCTTATGTTGGGGTTCCAAACTACGCTGATAGAGCGATAACTGTTGGTTCAGTTTATCATGTTATCATGCATGGTAGAAACGCTATGGGTTCATATGCTTCTCAATTAAATGAAGGAGATAGATGGAGAGTCGCTGAATATGTGATGAAGTTAAAGAATAATTAATTAAAGGAAAAAGAAGAAATAATATGTATACTTTTTCACCTAAATTGAAGATGGCAGCCATAGCTTTTATGGTAGTAGGTTTAATACTATTTGCAGTAGGAGCCTTTATGAATGCCGGAAATGGGATTGATTTTGTAAAGGATCAAATAGCAACTAATGCAATCGATCATTATGCACCAAACGCGGCTAATGCAGCAGATGCAGCTTCGGCTGAACTTGCTGCAGAAGAGCATGCTGAGCATTTATTGCACTTATATCATAACAAACCTTGGTCAGCTTTAATGATTGCTGCGTTTTTATTCACTGGAGTTGCTATGGCATCTATGTTCTTCTTAGCAATACAACACGCTGCACAAGCAGGATGGTCTGTGGTTGTTTCGAGAGTGATGGAAGGAATGACTGTGTTCTTACCATATGGTGGAGCTCTATTATTAATCGTTTTAGTAGGTTCTGTTTTAGGATATAACCACTTATTCCACTGGATGGTAAAAGATTTAAGAGACTTCGGTAGCGAAAATTTCGACCACTTTCTTAAGACTAAAGAGCCTTGGTTAAACGAACCATTCTGGTTAATTAGATCGATTATTTATATTGCAGGCTGGACTTTATTTGCTTGGATTTTGAGAAAGAAGTCTAAGACATTAGATCAAGTGAGTAATCACAAAAACTACTGGTCATTATACAAATGGAGTATTTGGGCTATCATATTCTTTGCATTGACTTCTATGTCATCTGGATGGGATTGGGTAATGTCTATCGACCCACACTGGTACTCATCTTTATTTGGATGGTATGTAATGGTAAGTTACTTGGTGACAGCAATTGCGATAATGATATTAGTTTCAATTCACTTGAAAAATCAAGGAGTATTCCCTGAATTTAATGATAACCACTTACACGATTTAACTAAATACTTATTTGGATTTAGTTTATTATGGGGGTACTTATGGTTGTGTCAGTTTGAGTTAATTTGGTACGCTAACATTCCAGAGGAAGCTGTTTATTTCCAACAAAGAGAAGATGTTTATAATCTAACTTATTATAAAATGTTAATACCTAACGTTGTAATTCCTTTCTTAATGTTGATCTCAAGTTCCATCAAGAGAAATTACACTGTAGTTTCAATTGCAGCGGTAATTATCATCTTAGGACACTGGTTAGATATTTTCAACCAAATGATGCCTGGTACAGTTGGTCCATGGTGGCAATTCGGTTTACTTGAATTTGGTGCATTATTCTTTGTAGGAGGTTTATTCTTATTCATTACAATGAATGCAATGACTAAGTTGAAACTTCAAGCGAAAGGAAATCCACTTTACCACGAAAGTAAAATTTACGAATATCCTTTCTAAGAAAGTTTTTTATTAAAATTAAATAAGAAGATACAAAGTTCATTATTTTTGAATTTTGTATCTTTCTTTTTATAACAAGATTATGGACAATACGAAAAAACCAATCATTGCGATTTCTCTTGGAGATCCTAATGGAATCGGTCCCGAAATTATAATTAAATCACTTCAGCGAAAGGATATCCAAAGCATGGCGACTTATGTTGTTTTTGTGCCTGCAAATCTTTGGAGCTTTTATAGAAAAAAGTTTGAAAGTAAATTAGCAAGTAACCAAATTGACAACTTAAAAGACATAAAGTCGAATAAATTGAATGTTTATAATTTTAAAACAGATCAATTTAATGTTGAGTTCGGCAAATCTACTCCAGAGGCTGGAAACTTAGCTTTCGAATCTTTAACCTTAGCAACAAATGCTGTGAAAGATGGTTTTTGTGATTTATTAGTTACAGCACCTATCAACAAAGCCAATATACAATCAAAGAATTTTAACTTCCCAGGACATACCGAGTTTTTAGAAAATTCATGGGGTGGAGAGAACCTAATGTTTATGGTGCATGAAAACATTAAGGTTGGATTAGTAACACAACATATACCTTTAAAAGATGTAAGCGCTACTTTAACAGCTAAGGCTATATCCAAAAAGTTAGATTCCATCTATACAAGTCTTAAATTAGATTTCGGAATTAGAGATCCTAAAATAGCAGTGCTTGGTTTAAATCCGCATGCTGGCGATAATGGATTATTAGGTAAAGAAGAAATAGATGTCATCATTCCTACCTTAAAAAATAAGTTAGAAAAAGGAATGAAAGTTTTTGGTCCATATGCTTCAGATAGTTTCTTTACATTTGATAAGCTTTCAAACTTTGATGCCGTGTTGGCCATGTATCATGACCAAGGTTTAATACCCTTTAAAACCCTAGCGGGAATGGAAGGTGTTAATTTTACAGCGGGCTTGGAGTATATTAGAACCAGTCCAGACCATGGTGTGGCTTATGACATAGCCCAGGAACACAAGGCAGATGAAATCTCTATGGTAGAGGCCATATATGCCGGAATCAATATTTTTAATATGAGAAAAATGAATACAGAGTTGGAAGATAATGCGTTAAAGATTTCTACAAACCATAGAAGACGATAAATCATTGTAAATATAATTGTTATATTAAATAATAATTGTAAATTTGCCCTCCCATTATTATGGATAAGATAAAAGATTATGATGTATCTTTTTCGGGGTTATCGCTCGGAAAACATATATTTAGGTTTGAAATCTCACAAGAGTTCTTTGATTTATTTGATTTTGATCAAGATTTTCAAGATCCTGAAGTATCAGTTAAATTGGAATTAGAAAAGCGTTCAACGTTTTTAGAGTTAAAATTTGATACGGAAGGTAGTGTAATCGTTGATTGTGATCTTACCGACGAGGCATATACTCAACCCATAGAAGGGACAATGGATATGGTGGTAAAGTTCGGACACGAGTTTGATGATTCAGACGACGAGGTTTGGATAATACCAGAAGGAGAACACGAAATTAATGTAGCCCAATTAATATATGAAATGATATTATTGAATATACCGTTAAAAAGAGTGAACCCTGATTCGGATTCGGAAAAGGTGCAAGAAGCATTAGACTTATTGGACAAATATGCTCCAAAAGAATCCATTGAAGATAATACATCAGAAGATAAATCAATAGACCCAAGGTGGGATTCGTTAAAAGAATTGTTTAAGAAAAAATAAAAAACACAAGGAGATGGCACATCCTAAACGACGTCAGTCAAGTACAAGAAGAGACAAGAGAAGAACGCACTACAAAGCTGCGACTCCAACTCTAACCACAGATCCAACAACTGGTGAAATGCATGTGAGACACAATGCACACTGGAGTGAAGGAAAACTATACTATAAGGGTAAAGTGGTTCTAGAAAAAGAAACAGAAGAATTTATCGAGGAATAAGAAACATTGTTTTAAAAAATCTAAAAGTTGCATTCCATCCTATGGATGCGACTTTTTTTGTATAAATTTATTACATTTGATATTTAGCAAGAAAATTATCTCGTATGGACAATAAAGAAATTCAGAATTTAATCAAATTCGTGGCCAAATCAGGGGTTGCGGAAGTGAAACTAAAATCCGGCGATTTTGCCATTTCAATCAAAAATTTGCCTGAGCAAATTGTGACTTCCGTAGCACCGCAAGTTATTGCACCTGCAGCCAACCCTGCCGCAACTACACCGGCACCCGCTCCCGAAGCGACCACACCCGCTGCCGCCGCACCCGAAAATAAGGAAAATACGCAGAGTGATGACGGGAATTTGATCAAGATAAAATCACCCATGATTGGTACTTTCTACCGCAAGCCAAGCCCGGACAAGCCGCTGTTTGTGAATGTAGGCGACACCATCAAAAAAGGGGATACGGTTTGTATCATAGAAGCCATGAAACTTTTTAATGAAATAGAAGCAGAAGTTTCCGGTAAGATCGTTAAAGTTTTGGTAGATGATGCAACTCCAGTAGAGTACGATCAACCATTATTCTTGGTAGATCCAGCTTAATCTATATTAATAGAAACAAACTTTATGTTTAAGAAAATACTTATTGCCAATAGAGGAGAAATCGCGATGCGTATTATTCGTACGGCAAGAGAGATGGGAATCAAAACTGTAGTAGTTCACTCAACTGCAGATAGCACTAGTTTGCCAGTACGTTTTGCCGATGAGGCCGTTTGTATTGGTCCAGCAGCTTCAAAGGATTCATATCTTAAGATTTCAAATATTATTGCCGCTGCAGAAATTACCAATGCAGACGCTATTCACCCAGGATATGGATTTTTATCTGAGAATGCTCATTTTTCTAGAACTTGCCAAAAACATGGTTTTAAGTTTATTGGGGCATTGCCAGAGCATATTGAAAAAATGGGAGATAAGGCTAGCGCAAAAGCTACCATGATTGCAGCTGGAGTACCCGTAGTTCCGGGTTCAGAAGGAATTTTAGAATCAGCCGAGCAAGCTTTAGAGTTGGCTGATGAAATGGGATTCCCAGTAATGCTGAAAGCTACTGCCGGTGGTGGTGGTAAAGGTATGCGTGCAGTGTGGAATAGAGAGGATTTAATTAGCGCATATGAATCTGCCGTTCACGAAGCTCAATCGGCTTTTGGAAATGGCGGAATGTACTTAGAGAAACTTATCCAAGAACCTCGTCATATTGAAATTCAAATTGCAGGAGATCAATATGGTAGTGCTTGTCATTTGTCTGAAAGAGATTGTTCTATCCAACGTAGACACCAAAAATTGATGGAGGAAACTCCTTCGCCTTTCATGACCGAGGAATTGCGCGAGAAAATGGGTAATGCAGCCGTTAAAGCTGCTGAATACATTGGATACGAAGGTGTGGGTACGGTTGAGTTTTTAGTTGATAAGGATAGGAATTTCTATTTTATGGAAATGAACACCCGAATTCAGGTTGAACACCCAATTACAGAGCAAGTTATTGACTATGACTTAATTAGAGAGCAAATTAAATTAGCTTCTGGTGAAAAACTTTCTGGGGTTAATTATTATCCTAAAATGCATAGTATCGAGTGTAGAATTAATGCCGAAGACCCATACAATAACTTTAGACCAAGCCCAGGTAAGATTACCAATCTGAATATTCCTGGTGGTCACGGAATCCGTGTAGATACGCATATCTATTCAGGTTACCAGATTCCACCAAACTATGATTCAATGGTAGCTAAGTTGATTGTTACAGCACAAACCAGAGAAGAGGCCATCAACAAGATGCGCAGAGCATTAGATGAATTCTATATAGAAGGTGTTAAAACAACTGTTCCTTTCCATCGCCAATTAATGGATGATCCTGATTTTATTGCAGGAAATTATACCACAAAATTCATGGAGACCTTTGAATTGGATGAGAGTTATGTGATAGAAGAAGATGAGGATTAATATTCCTTAAAAATAAAAATAATATCGAGCCATTTGGGAAACTAAATGGCTTTTTTTGTTTGTCAATTTATTAGGCTTTCATACAAATCCTAAAATACCAATTACATTTTAATAAGAAAGTCTTATTTTTGCACCAAATAAGTTCTGAATGTTAGGAAGAAGACAGCTTCGAGCAAAGGCAATGCAAGCATTGTACGCCTATTATAGGGGAAATGAAGATATGAGATGGGTTGAGAAAAACATGGTCAATGGGATCAATGATATCCAAAAACTATATTATGCCCTACTTACTCTAACGCTTGCTGTTAGAGACGAAGCTCAAAAGAAAATAGAAATAGGTTTATCAAAGAATTTCCCTACTGAAGAAGAAAAAAATCCGAATAGAAAATTTGTTGAAAATCAAATATTTAACATTCTCGAAGAGAACGAAACCCTTCAAGATTTTACGAGTAAAAATCAACAACTTAATTGGGCCGTTGAGGATATATATCCCAATAAGATTTTCAAAGAGTTTATTGAAGATCCTAAGTATTTAGCTTACTTAAATTCGGAAACATCTAGTTTTGACACAGATAAAGATATTTTGCTTTATCTATTTGCGAACTACATTGCGCCTAATGAAGATGTATTGAACTTTGTGGGAGATTTAAACTTAAGTTGGTCAGATGATTTGCACATTGCTAATACTATGGTAATGAACACAATCAAGTCATTCAAACCTAAAGAACATAAATTGTTCACGCTATTGCTAGATCCAGAGCATTTAGAATTTACCAAAGAACTAATCAGAGTTAGTGTTCGATACGAAGATGAGTTGAACCTTATCATCGAAGAGAAAGCTCAAAACTGGGACTTCGAACGAATCGCCCTAATAGATCGTTTGATAATTCAAATGGCTTTAGCCGAATTTTTATATTTCCCAAGCATTCCACCCAAGGTTACTTTGAACGAATACGTAGAAATGGCAAAGAACTATTCTACGCCAAAAAGTAAAACATTTGTTAACGGAATCTTAGATAAATCGTTAAAAGATCTAAAAGAAGCCGGGAAAATTAGAAAGAGTGCAAGAGGTATGATGTAATTTATTAACTTTGTAACTTATCATAATTAAAAAAAATGAAAACAATTAAAATCACACTACTTTCGTTAGCAACTTTATTAGTTATTTCTTGTAACAAAGAATCAGCTGATACTACAGAAGCAACTACCGATAATGTTGAAAATGCAGAAACACTAGCATCAAATGATGGTGTTGAAACTGCGACTCCTGTTTTAGATGAAACAACTGATCCAAGTGCGGCTCCAGTTCTTTCTTTAGAGTCAGATACATATGACTTTGGTGATGTACAAGCAAATTCAACTACAGAAAGAGTTGTTGAATTTACAAATACTGGTGAAGGTCCACTGATTATTAAGAGTGCTAAAGCTTCATGTGGATGTACAGTACCTGAGTATTCAGAAACTCCAATTGCTCCAGGTGAAAAAGGTAGCTTAAAAGTTTCTTTCAAAGCTCCTGGTAATAATGGTAAACAAACTAAAACAGTTACTTTAACTACCAATACATCAAAGAGTATTGAAACATTTAAAGTTCAAGCAAACGTTGTTGGAGGTAGCACTAGGGCACCACAACCAACGCCACAACCTCAACAATTACCTGCACCTGCTTTAGGTCAGTAAATAGAATTTAAAATTAATAAATATACAATTATATGTTTGGAGGTGAAGGAGCGATGAGCTTTGTGTTTATAGGTTTGATGTTCGTAATCATGTATTTTTTTATGATTCGTCCACAAATGCAACGTCAGAAAAAAGAAAAAGCATTTCAAGATGCATTGAAAGTTGGAGTAAGAGTCGTTACTACTTCTGGAATCCATGGTAAGGTTACCGAGGTAACAGACGATGTAGTTACCGTAGAAACAAATGCGGGTAAAATCAGATTCGAGAAAACTGCTATTTCTCAAGAATTGACGGCTGCTAGATACGGCAAAGCTGAGTAAATAAAAGCTCCCTGAAAATACAAAATCCCGAATAATTCGGGATTTTTTTGTTTTAAATATTTTGGAACTAAATCCTATTGATCGTATGCATTGGGATGATGTAGCCTAACATCCGCAATATCTTCTTCAACTTTCTCTGTCAAGTCCTGTATATACTCTTGCATACGTTCTTGTATGGTTTCATCAAAGCTAGCAATCATTCTTCCCGCTAACAATCCAGCGTTTTTAGCACCATCTAAAGCAACAGTAGCCACAGGAATTCCACCCGGCATTTGTAATATACTCAACACACTATCCCAACCGTCTATAGAATTCCTGGAATGAATTGGAACGCCAATCACAGGCAAAGTCGTCATCGAGGCTATCATTCCAGGTAAGTGAGCAGCGCCCCCAGCGCCGGCAATGATTACTTTTATTCCTCTTGATTGTGCTTTCTTGGCAAAGTCAAACATTCTATCGGGTGTTCTATGAGCCGATACCAATGTTAACTCATAGGGAATACCTAATCTTTGAAGTATATCTTCAGCTTCTTTCATAATGGGAAGATCACTTTTACTCCCCATGACAATGCTTACTTGTGGATTTTCGATATGCATAATATTCTAATTTGAACCCTAAATTACGAAATTGAAATTTACCTAGGGACTTCTATACTCGAATGTTTGAAGAAATCACTAAATTTGCAAACTCAAAAGCAGAAAATATGAAATGTGGAATTGTAGGATTACCGAATGTAGGTAAATCAACTTTGTTTAATAGTTTGTCGAGTGCAAAAGCACAATCGGCTAATTACCCGTTCTGTACGATAGAACCTAATTTGGGAACTGTTCAAGTTCCAGATCCACGTTTAGAAGTATTAGAAAAATATGTTCAGCCACAACGAGTTCAAGCAGCTGTGGTAGAAATCGTGGACATTGCAGGACTTGTAAAAGGTGCAAGTAAAGGAGAAGGTCTTGGAAATCAATTCTTGGCCAATATTCGTGAATGTCAGGCAATTATTCATGTTTTAAGATGCTTTGATAACGATAACATTTCACACGTTGAGGGAAGTATCAACCCCATTCGCGATAAAGAAATTATCGATACCGAACTTCAATTAAAAGATTTAGATACGGTAGAAAAACGTTTTGAGAAAATCAAGCGTGCTGCAAAAACTGGTGATAAAGCTATGCAGTTGGCAGTTGCAGTTTACGAAAAAACAATTGCACATTTAGAACAAGGTAAAAATACACGTGCCCTAGAATGGGGTGAGTCTGAACAAGAAATCTTCGACGAACTTCAATTATTGACAGCTAAGCCTGTTTTGTATGTATGTAATGTTGATGAAGCTTCAGTGAAAACTGGAAACGAGCACGTAACAGCGGTAGAAGAAGCTATCAAGGACGAAGATGCAATGGTCATTGTTTTAGCTGCTCAAATTGAAGCTGATATTATGGAGCTTGAAACTTATGAGGAGCGTCAAATGTTCTTAGATGAGTTAGGTTTAACAGAACCTGGTGTAAATCGTTTGATTAGAACGGCTTATGAGTTATTAGATTTGCAAACTTACTTTACGGCTGGCGTAAAAGAAGTTCGTGCTTGGACCATCAAGAAAGGAGATACAGCTCCACAAGCAGCAGGTGTAATTCACACAGATTTCGAAAAAGGATTTATCCGTGCAGAGGTAATTCATTTTGAGGATTACGAAAAATATGGCTCAGAAGCTAAAGCTAGAGAGGCAGGTAAATTAAGCGTTGAAGGAAAAGAATATGTTGTGCAAGACGGTGATGTTATGCACTTCAGATTCAATGTCTAAACGCGCTTAGGTCGCTACATAAGTAAGCATAGCGAACTGATGTAGTTTTTTAGTTTTTTCTTGTAGGAGTAACTCATAAGGCTTGAAGGATTTTGAAATATGAATTTTTTAAGCTATATTATGATGTTAATTAAGTTAAGATTCGTAATGGTTTAGTGTTAAACCTAAACATAGAGTTTTAGCTTAATTAAAGAACATTAAAACTGGATTTTAATCGGTTTTAAATGTTCAAAAATCGTTAGAAAAAAGTCTCAAAAGCCCTATTAAGCAAAGAGATTATTTCGTATTATGCATAATGGTTGTATGGGATGATTGGCATCCCTATTTAAATCCAAAATCTTTAAAGATTAAATGAGTACTCAATATACAGAAGATAATATTAAAACGCTGGATTGGCGTGAGCATATTCGTATGCGTCCGGGGATGTACATCGGTAAACTTGGCGATGGTTCATCTCAAGACGATGGAATATACATACTTTTAAAAGAAATTTTAGACAACTCTATCGATGAGTTTGTCATGGGAAGCGGAAAAACCATCGAGGTGGTGGTGCGTGATCGAGAAGTTACAGTGCGTGATTACGGTCGTGGTATTCCATTGGGAAAAATGGTTGATGCCGTTTCCAAAATGAATACCGGTGGTAAATACGATACCAGAGCCTTCAAGAAATCTGTTGGTTTGAACGGAGTTGGTACCAAGGCTGTAAATGCTTTATCAAGTTACTTTAAGGTTCAATCTATTCGCGATGGAAGAACCCGAGAGGCAGAATTCTCTAAGGGGGAATTGCAGATTGAACACGACGAAAAGGATACTACCATTAGAAAAGGAACAAGGATTTCCTTTGTTCCAGATGAAGCCATTTTTAATAAATATATTTTTAGAAATGAATACATCGCCAAGATGCTTAAAAACTATGTTTACCTAAATCCTGGTTTACGTATTTTATTCAATGGCGAGGAGTTCTATTCAGAAAATGGTTTAAAGGATTTGCTTCAAGATACCATAGAGGAGCAAACTATATATCCTATTATTCATCTGAAAGAAGATGACATAGAAATTGCTTTGACCCATAGCTCAACCTCCTATTCAGAAACCTATTATTCATTTGTTAATGGTCAGAATACAACCCAAGGTGGTACGCATCTAAGTGCTTATAAAGAAGCTATCGTGAAAACTGTGAGAGACTTTTATGGTAAAAACTTCGATTCTACAGATGTTAGAAAGTCGATTATTACAGCCATTGCGATTAAAGTTATGGAGCCTGTTTTTGAGTCTCAAACTAAAACAAAGCTGGGGTCTACCGATATGGGTGGGGACTTACCAACGGTGAGAACCTTTATCAATGATTTTGTTAAAAGAAATCTAGATAATTATTTACATAAGAATCCAGAAGCTGCAGAATTACTTTTAAAGAAAATTACGCAGTCAGAAAGGGAGCGTAAAGAGCTTTCGGGAATTAGAAAATTAGCACGGGATCGAGCGAAGAAAGTAAGCTTACACAATAAGAAGCTTAAGGATTGTAAACAGCATTACAACAATCAGAAGAACCTTAGAAAACTAGAAACTACCATTTTCATTACCGAGGGTGATTCGGCGAGTGGTTCGATTACGAGTAGTAGGGACGTAGAAACTCAAGCTGTATTCAGTTTGCGTGGTAAACCCTTGAATAGTTATGGTTTAACTAAGAAGATTGTCTACGAAAATGAGGAATTCAACTTGTTGCAAGCCGCTTTGAATATTGAAGACAGTTTAGAGGATTTAAGATATAACAATGTGGTGATTGCTACCGATGCCGATGTGGATGGTATGCATATTCGATTGTTGATTATTACGTTCTTCTTACAGTTTTTCCCAGAATTAATTCGCGAGGGACACTTATATATTTTGCAGACGCCACTGTTCAGGGTTCGTAATAAAAAGGAAACAAGATATTGCTACACCGACGAAGAGAGAGTTAGAGCGATTAGGGAACTTGGTAAAAATCCAGAGATCACGCGATTCAAAGGATTGGGTGAGATTTCTCCAGGTGAGTTCAAGAACTTTATTGGGAAAGATATTCGCTTAGAACCGGTGATGATGGACAAAAATACGACCATTAACGAGCTTCTAGAGTTTTATATGGGAAGAAATACCCCCGACAGACAAGAGTTTATTATAGAAAACTTGGTCGTAGAGAGCGACGAAGATTTAGAAGTTTTAGCAGAACCCGTTCCAATAGATGAATAACCTATCCTACCCTTTACAGCTTAAATTTCATATTGCAACTTTGTCCAATGATTTCACGGCCAAGGATGCGAATGGAAATGTGATTGCATACACGCGTCAAAAGAAATGGCGATTAAAAGAACACGTTGAAATCTATGAAAATAGCAATCGAAAGAATGTTCTTTTTGAAATTAAAGCCAGCAATTGGTTGGATTTCAATACGTCTTATGCTATTTCTGAAAAGAATGGTAGAGATTTAGGTAAAGTCAGCAGAAAGGGAATTCACTCTTTGTGGAGGGCTAGATATCATGTAATCGATGCCGATAAGAATGATAACTATATCATCACCGAAGAAAATCCTTTTATTAAGTTTATTGACGAAACCTTAGGTGAGATTCCTATACTAGGTTTTTTTACGGGCTATTTTTTCAACCCAAGTTATATAGCAAAAGATAATAATGGAAAGCTAATCTTAAGACTGAAGAAAAATCCCTCTTTTTTTGGACGAAAATTCAGTTTAAATAAAGTAAATGAAATTTCTCTTGAAGACGAAGCTCTATTAGTCATGTCTTTTATGATGATGATTTTATTAGAAAGAAATAGAGGTTAATTCATAAATTTGGAGAAGCTTAATTAAAAATTAAAGAAATAAAGTTGAACTAGGAAATAAGACAAATCTTATTCAATTTTTAAAATATAAATGGCAGAACTTACACCAGACAAACACGAAGGCGAAGAGTTAAAGAAAGTATCAGAAATGTATGAGGATTGGTTTCTGGATTATGCTTCTTACGTAATCCTAGAACGCGCCATTCCTGCAATCGAAGACGGTTTGAAACCTGTGCAACGTCGTATCATGCACTCTATGAAAGAAATGGAGGATGGTAGATACAACAAGGTGGCAAATATCGTTGGTAATACGATGAAGTATCACCCTCATGGTGATGCTGCTATTTCTGATGCCTTGGTTCAGTTAGGGCAAAAAAACTTGTTGATCGATACCCAGGGTAACTGGGGTAATATCTTCACTGGTGATGGTTCGGCAGCGGCAAGGTATATTGAGGCAAGACTTACCAAATTTGGACAGGAAGTGGTTTTTAATCCAAAAACTACACATTGGCAGCCTTCATATGACGGTAGAAATAGAGAGCCCATCAATCTTCCAGTTAAGTTTCCATTATTGTTAGCACAAGGTGTAGAAGGTATTGCAGTTGGTTTGTCTACCAAGATTCTTCCGCACAATTTCAATGAGTTGATCGATGCTTCGATTGCTTATTTAAGAAATAAGAAATTTATTTTATATCCTGACTTCCAGACGGGAGGCTTAATCGATATTACAGATTATAACGATGGCGAGCGTGGTGGTCGCGTTAGGATTAGAGCTAAAATTAGCCAAATTGATAAAAATACCCTTCAAATTACTGAGATCCCATTTGGAACCAATACCAGTAGTTTGATTGATAGTATTATTAAAGCCAATGACAAGGGGAAAATTAAGGTGAAACATATTGAGGATAATACCGCTCAGCATGTGGAAATTAATATCGATTTGCACGCAAATGTTTCTCCTGATAAAACAATTGATGCACTTTATGCCTTTACACAATGTGAGATTTCGGCATCACCTAATGCCTGTGTTATTGTAAACAACAAGCCTGAGTTCTTAAATGTAACTGAAATTCTTAAAATCAATACCGACAACACGGTAGCTTTGCTTAAGCGTGAATTGGAAATTGAGTTAGATGAACTCGAGAATCAATGGCACTATTCATCTTTAGAGAGAATTTTCATTGAAAATAGAATTTATCGTGACATTGAGGAAGAGGAAACTTGGGAAGGTGTTATCAAGGCGATTGATGAAGGCTTAAAACCACATATTTCACATCTTAAACGTCCTGTTGTTGAGGAAGATATTGTTCGCCTAACCGAAATTAGAATTAAACGTATTTCTAAATTCGATTTAGATAAGGCGCAACAATACCTAGAGTCTTTAGAAGAAAAAATTGAAAATGTAAAAGCTAATTTAGCTGAGTTAATTCCTTTTGCCATTAGTTATTATAAGAAATTAAAAGAAAAATACGGAAAAGATAAGCCTCGTTTAACAGAGATTAGAAGGTTCGAAAATATCGATGCAGCTAAAGTGGCAGCTGCCAATGTTAAGTTTTATGGAAACTTAAAAGAGGGTTTCATCGGAACATCGCTTCGTAAAGATGAATTCTTATTCGAGTGTTCGGATATAGATGATATTATTATTTTCAGAAAAGATGGCGTCATGATGGTGACCAAAGTAGATGATAAAACCTTTGTGGGTAAAAACATTATCCATTGCGCTGTTTGGAAGAAAAAAGATAAACGCACGATCTATAATTTAATTTATCGTTTCGGTAAGACAGGTCCGTATTATCAGAAGAGATTTAATGTCACCAGCGTTATTCGAGATAAGGAATATAGCGTAACCAAGGATGCAAAGAATTCCGAGATTTTCTATTTTTCTGCCAATCCAAATGGTGAAGCAGAGGTGGTTCAAGTTTTATTAAAGGCAAATTCAAGAATTAAGAAATTAAGATTTGATATTGATTTCGCTGAATTGGATGTAAAAGGACGATCAGCGAAAGGTAATTTAGTGACCAAGAACCACGTGAAGAAAATCGAAATGAAAGAGGAAGGTGTTTCTACACTAGCTCCGCGCAAGATTTGGTTTGACAGCACTATTCGTAGACTGAACGCAGAAGAACGTGGAGAGTTATTAGGAACTTTCAAAGGAGGTGATAAGATTTTAACGATCAACACCAAGGGTGAGGCCGAATTACATGCTCCGGATTTGAGTATACGCTTCGATGATGAATATTTGGTGATTGAGAAATGGCAACCCAAAAAGCCAGTTTCTTGTATTTATTATCATGCTGAGAGAGATAGATATTATGTCAAGCGATTCATGTTAGAGGATGTGGCAAGTGCTCAGGTTTTCTATGATTTAGAAGATTCTAGTTCGTTTATAGAAATGGTTTCTACAGATTATCTTCCTGTGGTAGAAATTATTTTTAAGAAAGTTAAAGGGCAACAACGCGATCCAGAGACCATTGAGCTAGAGCAGTTTATTTCGGTGAAAGGAATTGGTGCAATGGGAAATCAATTGACAACTTATCCAGTGAAGGAAATCAATATTTTAGAGTCTTTGCCTTATGAAGAAGAACAGCCAGATTTCGACGACGATAATCATGAGTTTTTTGAGCGAGAAGCAAAACAACCTTCTCTTTTTGGAGATGATGAAGAGGAATAATTAAAACTAGAATTCAATCGAGTTCTTAAACATTAAAAAAGGATAAAAATAACTGCATGGGTGGAATGAATATAACAATGCTGGTAATCATCGGGTTAACAGTCTTAGTGAGTTGGCAAGGATGGCAAAATCGTGAATTATTCGATAGATTAAAATTCCAGATGGATGCCATTTTAGATGGCAAACAATACGACCGAATGATTACCTCTGCATTTTTGCATGCAGATACCATGCACTTGATATTCAACATGTTTGCGTTTTATATTTTTGCACCCGTTGTCTTATCTATGTTCTCATCATTGAGTTTTGTGCTCATTTATTTAATTTCTATTCTTGTTGGAAGCTTATTTACCATCTTGTTTCATGGAAAAGAAAAGTGGTACACGGCTGTAGGTGCTTCGGGAGGTGTTTCGGGAGTGGTTTTTTCAGCGATTATGATTTATCCTGATATGCCTTTGCGTCTTATCTTTTTCCCATTTTTTGACTTTCCAGCTTGGGCGTTTGCATTAGCCTACCTAGGATATTCCATGTTTGGAATGAAATCACGCCACGATAATGTTGGGCATGCGGCTCACTTGGGAGGAAGCGTTGCCGGAATTGCAGTTACGCTAGGAATGATGCCAGAGTTAATCAATAAGCTTATTAGCTTATTCTAGAATTTTTAATCCTAGTATTAATGTCTAAAACTACCACACATAGGTTTAAAAATTTGTTAAGATACGGTAGTTTGGCTATTTGTTTATACCAAAAAAGACTTCAGATCGTTCAGTAAAACATGATAGTTAATAACTTTTGTTATTTTCTTGATAAATCATGTTAAAGTTAGAGCTTTAAATATGGCAATACGTGATATAACTCGTATTTTTGTACCTTCTGATTTATTAATAAAACACGCTATAAAGATTTAATGGGATTATTTAATTTCTTCACCAAAGATATTGCGATTGACTTAGGGACAGCGAACACCCTAATTATACATAACAACAAGGTTGTAATCGATGAACCATCGATTGTGGCTATTAATAGGCAAACTGGAAAACTGATTGCAGTCGGAAAGGAGGCTAAAAGCATGCAGGGTAAAACGCATGATGATATTAAAACAATTCGTCCGTTGAAAGATGGTGTAATTGCTGATTTCGAAGCTTCTGAAAAGATGATTCGCAAATTTATTTCCTTAGTTCCTGGCCTAAAAGGTGGAATGTTTGCTCCAGCTTTAAGAATGGTGATTTGTATTCCTTCTGGAATTACAGAGGTTGAGAAACGTGCGGTGAAAGATTCTGCTGCACATATTAACGCAAAGGATATTCGCTTAATATACGAACCTATGGCGGCAGCTATTGGGGTTGGTATCGATATCCAACAACCAAAAGGTAATATGATCATCGATATAGGGGGTGGTACTACCGAAATCGCTGTTATTGCTTTGGGTGGTATCGTGTGTGATAAATCAGTTAAAATTGCGGGTGATGTGTTTACGAATGATATCGCTTATCATTTACGTACGCATCATAACTTGTATATTGGTGAAAGAACTGCCGAAAGAATTAAAATCGAAATCGGTTCTGCTATCGAGGAATTAGAGCATCCACCAGAGGATTTAGCGGTTCAAGGTAGAGACTTGATTACAGGTAAGCCAAAAGAAATTATTGTTAATTACAAAGAGGTTTCTCGTGCTTTAGATAAATCGATCTCTAGAATAGAAGATGCGGTAATGGAAACATTATCTCAAACTCCTCCAGAGTTGGCGGCCGATATTTATAATACAGGTGTTTACCTTGCCGGAGGTGGTTCTATGCTACGTGGTCTAGACCAACGTGTGTCTAAGAAAACAGGATTACCTGTGTTCTTGGCAGATGATCCATTGCGCGCAGTGGTAAGAGGAACGGGTATTGCCTTGAAAAACATAGAAAAGTTTAATTTCTTAATGAGATAGTAATACATGCAATTTCTAACGAACCTAATTTCAAAAATTGGGCTTTTTGTATTTTTTATATTGCTAGAAATTGCGGCGGTCTATTTTATGGCGACCAAAAGTGATTTCCATAAAAATGCTATTGGTGTTAAAACCATGGCGATGAACGCTTATATATCGACCAAGGCTTCAAATATTATTAATTTCATCAACCTTCCAGAGGAGAATAGAAATTTGATAGAAGAAAACGCTGAACTTAAACAGAAGTTGGCAAAACATCCTTTATTCGATGCGCAAGATGATAGCTTGCGTACCAAAATAGATTCAGCATACCATCAGAAATACGCCTACCTTACAGCGGAGATTGTAGACTATAATCTTAGACGTAAGGATAATTATTTCTTAATTAATAAGGGGAAAAAAGACGGTGTGTCCGAAAATATGGCGGTTTTATCCCCTCATGGAGTCGTGGGAGCTGTATTAAATTCTTCTGATCATTATTCTTCTGTGCTTTCGGTTCTGCATTCTAGAACCAATATTAAAGCTAGGATTAAAGGAAGTGATCGATTCGGAATTATTGTTTGGCCAGGCTTAGACCATAGAGAATTATCCTTAACAGAAATCCCAAAATATCTCAACGTAAAAGTAGGAGATACGGTGATGACTGCGGGAGCTTCTGCTATTTACCCAGAAGGAGAATTGATTGGGCGTGTTAAGACATTAGAACCTAATGATGATACAGGTGACTACGAAATCATCGTAGAAACCTTCGACGATTTATCGAAAGTGAGAAATGTATATGTAGTGGAGAATTTAGATAAATTAGACATAGAAAAAGCAAAATCAAGGGAGCATGTTATTACTGAATAATCTTAAATATGTTCTGTGGATCGTGCTCTTGGTTGTAATTCAGGTGGCACTTTTCAATAATATCAACTTTTGGGGATATTCAAATCCATTTTTCTATGTGATTTTTATTCTTTTATATCCCTTGGACAAAAATAGATATATCTTCTTATTCTTAGCATTTATCTTAGGATTAAGCGTTGATTTATTGGAACATACAGGTGGTGTAAACGCATTTGCTTCTGTTTTTGTGGCCTATATTAGATACTATGTAGCTCAAGTAATTCAGGCAGGAAAAGCTTATGAATCAGAGGAGATAAAACTAGGTAATTTTAGTTTTATCCAATGGCTTATTTATTTGGTAGTGCTTATTTTTGTTCATCATTTCTTGGTAGACTTTACAGAAAGTTTCAAACTTGAAATGATTGGTGCTATCGCTAAACAATCACTCATTGGTTCGGGCTTAACACTTATAATGGTGACTGCCTTTTTAATGTTTTTTCCCATAGTGGAAAGAAGCGAATATTAAATCATGAACAAGTCCTATATTTTTTATTGGATAGTGGCCGTTGTGGGGCTTATCTTTATTGGTCGTTTGGCTTATTTACAGCTAATGACCGATAAATATATTTTGAATGCATTTAATACTTCGATTAAAAAAGAGGTTGTTTATCCTAAAAGAGGTGATATACTAGATAGAGATGGTAGATTGTTGGTAACCAATAGCTACGACTACGAAATTCAAATCACACCTGTACTTTTAGAGCAAGGTTTTGATACGCTAAGATTCACCCAAATTCTTGGAATCACAGTAGATGATTTTAATGAGAAGATGGACCAAATCAAAAGCATGAAAGGTTATTCCAAAGTTGGAACTTTCCCTTTTTTGCAAGGTATCAACCGCGATGATTTTACAAGGTTTCAAGAACAGATGTACAATTATCCCGCTGTGGATATTGTAAAACGTCCAAAACGTGAATACCGTGTTAATTCTGCGGGTAATGTTTTGGGTTATATTCAAGAGGTAAACAACGCTTATATCGCTACCGACTCTGTGTATTACATGCCTGGAGATTTAGCAGGTATGGCGGGGGTGGAGAAATCTTATGAGCATCATTTAAGAGGTGAAAAAGGTTTTAATTATCTCAAAAAAGACATTCGTCAGCGTACCATTGGTGCGTATAAAGACGGTGCTAACGATATTCCGGTTAAGAATGGAAAAACCTTAACCTTAAGTCTTGACTATAAAGTACAAAGACTAGCAGAGGATATGTTGGTTAATAAGCGAGGAGGAATTGTTGCTATAGAACCTAAAACAGGAGAAATTTTAGTTTTAGCTTCGAGTCCGGTGATTGATCCGAATCGTTTTAATGTTCCCGGCGAAATCTATCGTATGACCAAGGATTCTGTTTCTAGAATTATGTATGATAGAGCTTTACAAGCTGAATATCCTCCTGGATCGCCTTATAAAGTATTAACTGGATTAACTGCCTTCGAAATGGGCGTTACAGACTCTGCAACAGTATATACTTGTCAACATGGATTTAGATATGGTAGAGCACGAATGGCTTGTCACTGTGGAAGACCGTCGCATAAGATTAAATCTGCTATCGAAAGATCTTGTAACTCCTATTTCTCTAAAGCATGGTTAGCCATGTTGAGAAAAGATTCCATGAATATTGAGAAAAGTATTAATGAGTGGAGTGCCATTATGAAGAGCTTCGGATTAGGACAATATTTAGGAACTGACTTGCCGGTAGGAAGTAAAGGAAACATTCCAGATGCAGAATATTATAATTATTATTTAGGAAAAGGTAAATGGAATCCCTTTTCAGTAGTTTCTGTGGGAATTGGTCAGGGAGAGATTTTAACCACACCTTTGCAAATGGCGAATTATACGGCGGCCGTTGCTAATCAAGGTTGGTTTTATACACCACATGTGGTGAAAGAAATCGATGGGAATTCAATCAAGGATTCCACTTACACAACCAAACATACAACCTTGGTTGATAGAAAGCATTTTCCGGTAATGATTCAGGGAATGAAGGATGTAATTACCAAAGGAACGGGACGGGGAATTTTAACAAAATCATTTACCCAAGCAGGAAAGACCGGTACAGCACAAAATCCACATGGTCAAGATCACTCAATATTTGTATTATTTGCACCTGTAGAAGATCCACAGATTGCTATTGCCGTAACGATTGAGAATGGTTATTGGGGGTCGCGATGGGCAGCACCTATGGCTACGCTGATTGCGGAACAATATTTATTGGATACCATCGAACGTAAGCATTTATATGATAGAATGTTGAAGGGTGATTTGCGTTCGGAGTATCGCAAACAAGAAATTACTAGATTAAAGAAAAGAGGTTGGTACACCAAGCCAACAAAATATACAGTTGATAGTTTAACGGGAGATACCATATATGTACACGACTTCGCGCTATAAAAAAGGGATTGATTGGCCAATTGTCATCATGGTAATCATTATCATGGCCTTTGGCGTGGCCAATATTTATAGTGTTGACCCAGATTATGGCGTTAAGCAAGTGGTTAGAATTGGATTAGGTTTTGGAATGATTGCTGTATTTGCGATTATTACTTCTATCAGCCGGAACTTCTTCGATCTCTATGCCTTCGTCTTTTATATAGTGGGCGTCGCCGCGCTCGTCGGGGTTTTATTTTTCGGTCGTGAAATTAATGGAGCTAAAGCTTGGTATTCCATTGGTGGAGTGGGGATTCAGCCGGTTGAGTTAATGAAAATTGCCACAGGTTTAATGATTGCCCACGTGCTTAATATACCTGGAAATGATTTGAATCGTCCACCGGTTTTATTGACCTGTTTAGGATTGATTGCTATTCCCTCGGTCTTGATCTTACTTCAGCCCGATGTTGGATCACTTTTCGTGTTTGGCGCATTCTTAATGGCGATGTACCGCGAAGGAATGAACCCAATTATTATTGTAATTCCGATTGTATTAGCTGTCGTGTTCTTGTTAAGTGTGCTTTGGGATGCACCCTTATTTATTCTTGGCTTTGGAATGATCGTATGGTTAGTCATTACGCTCGTCCTATTTTTATTTGGTCAGCGAAATTTCTCCATTCAAAATATGTATTCCACCATGGGTTTATATATAGGCTTGGGAATATTCTTCTTTGCCATTATGGTGTTAGCGAAACCTTCTGGTTTTTCTTTTACCATCAATGAGGTTTTTAGCTTAAAAGATGAAATCTTTATTAGTATTACTTCGGCGGCCATGGCACTGATTTCATTTTTAACGGCTGGAGTTATTTATTTATCTAATCTAGAAAACTACAGTTCATTCAGGAACTTCTCTCAGCTTAAAGCAAGTAATTCTAGAGAGTTATTGTCTAGTGCAAGCGTTGTGGTAATCCTTATGTCGATAGTATTGGCAGTAAGTTATAATGCCAATTCTTTATTAGAGAAATTACCGAAGCACCAGAGAGAGCGTATCATGGTATTGTTCGAAGGAGAAGCAAAATATAGAGATACTTCGGGTTATAACTTATTATACTCTAAAACGGCGATTGGCTCGGGAAGATTCTGGGGAACAGGATGGGATAAGGGAACTGTGACCGATGGTAGATTCGTACCTGAACAATGGACCGATTATATCTTTTGTACAGTAGGAGAAGAGTGGGGATTCGTAGGAAGTACGCTTTTGGTTATTTTATACGCTGCGCTTATTATGCGTTTATTTTATATCGCTGAGCAGCAACGTAAGGTGTTTGCTAGATACTTCACTTATACAGCGGCATCTATTTTATTCTTACACTTCTTAATCAACATCGGAATGGTGATTGGTGTCTTCCCAACAGTAGGAATTCCATTGCCTTTCCTAAGCTATGGAGGTAGTTCGCTATGGGGCTTTATGTTCATGATCTTTATTGTGCTGAAGCTTAACTACGAAAAAGAACAATCTTTTATCTAATAGCTGAGTTTTTTATTCTTTATTAATACTTAGGTGTAAGGCCTGTCAATGTAATTTGACTTGGTCCTTAATAGTTTTATCTATATGAACTAAGTAATTTATCCGCATCTTCTAGCTCCATCATCAAGTGTTCATGAAAAAAGCTCTTGAACTTCTTGAAAAAAGCTCTTGTACTTTTTGGAAAAACCTCTTGAGCTTTTTTAGAAAAGCTTTTGAGCTTTTTTCTTCATCATCCGCATAAAAAAGAAAAACCCTCTAGATCTTTAAATCCAGAGGGCTTTATATTAAGTTTTAATTGTTTATAAAAACTCAGAAACTCTACTTCCGATTTTTACAACTTTATTGTCTTTATCTAATAAAATCATGGTTGGCGTTCCGGTAATACCATAAGACTTAACGTATGGACTCTGCCACTTCATCAAATCTGAATAGTTTATCCATTCAGTACCTTCTATCGCACGCTCATAAGGTACTCTGTCCATATCCAGTGCTATCGCAACAATTTCTCCACCTTTCTTTTGGAAGTCTTTGTAAAACTCTTTCAAGTGTGGAAGCTCATTGATGCAATGTGGACACCAAGAAGCCCAGAATACAACTAGTTTCTGATCTGCCTTAACATCATATAAAGATTTAGCTTTCTTAATTTTCTTGTCAAACACAATATTAGGAGCCACTTTACCAACTTCTATATTGCCTTTACCGTCGATAATAGCTTGTAGGTCGGGTGTGATTTCGCAAGTCAATGATTCTGCTTGGCTTAAGTATTTCTGAGACATTTCATTAAATCCATTGCCTTCTAACATGGGGATAATATTAGTTAAAATCGCCTGACCTCTCGAAGTATCAGTTTGTACCAATTCTAATAAATCATCTAAAGCATACTCAATGTTCTTAGCAGCATCTTGCTTGGTTCTAGCATCGCCAATAGAGTAGGAGATATAGGTGCTTAAGAAATCTTGTAACAAACCAAAGTTCTCTAGGTTCATGTTGTCCATTACCAAGTGTTTCTTTGCTTTGTCTTGAATCTGAGCAGCATTGAATTTATTCGCATTATATTCACCTAACTCATTTTTAGCATCAATATAATATTGAATCGCCTCATTGTCGATAGGTTTTGCTTCTAAGTTATCAATGCGTCTGATTTCTGTCTGCAAAGCTTGGTAAAAAGCATCTTGTGGTTTGTATAGCTTAACAAGCTCCACCAAAGTGAAATCTCTCAAGGACTTTTTATCATCTAACTCAAATACATCTTGAATTTGTTGGTTAATACCACCATCGAAATGTACTTTGTGCAAAGGATCATTTACATCTGTTGTAAGTGAAATATTCTCATTGGCACTAATCACCTCAAATCCACCTTGACTAAGTTCAAAGGTGATTTTACCGATATAAGCCGTTGGGAAATTTAATTTAAAATTACCTTGTTTGTCTGTTTCAACACGTTTTACCAAACGCTCCGAACCATTCTCATAGATTTTAACCAACACAGGTTTGTTTTCGTAGCCTTTTATTTTAGCGTTGAGGTCAAATTGAGCGTTAAGCGCACTTGCCACAGCTAAAAAGGAAACAGCGATAAGTTTCTTCATGAATTAATTTTTGTCTTAATTAGCAAATTCTGAACCAAAGATAAAACAAAAAAGCCCCATCCAATAGGACAGGGCTTGTATTTATCTACTTAAATTTAAATTAAGCTTTTTCTAACTGATTTCTTCTGTACACAACGATTCCAGTTAATAAGACTCCTAGACCTACTAAATAGAATTGATAGTCATCAATGGGAACTGCCATCTCTCCACCTTCATTTCCATCACCATCGCCTGGTCCAGTTTGTGGTGCTTGAGGCTCATTACCATTTTGTGGAGATAATGTAGTTTGTTGAAGACTTGGTGTACTTAAATCTCTAGTTACATTTGGATTAAGATCTCTTCTTTCAAAATTAGATTGTTGTGAAAAAGCAACAACCATAAATAATGATAAGACCAAAACATATATTGATTTATTTATTAATTTCATTTTTTCTATGGTTTTAATTAATTATTTCTTAATAATTTTTTGCGTAGCCACTTCACCTTTATCACTTACTGCCTTAACAATATAAGCTGAAGTTTGACCTTTTAATGGTAAAGGGTAATCAATAGATGCATCCACAGATTTTGCAGAATGAACTAGTTGTCCCATTACATTATAAACAAAGATATCAGCTTTGTTCCAGTGCTCTGCGAACCTTACTTTAAATGTATCATCAACGTTTTTGTAAACTAAAGTTTTAACTACAGAAGTCACATCAGAAACATTTAATACTTCTGGCGTACCATTCCAATAGATTCTAAATCTATCCGTAGATGTTTCATTAGCTGTGAAAGAATATTCAAAATCTTCAGTAATATTTTGAATAAATCCTTCTTCTGCATCTTCAAAGAAAAATTGATTGCTACTATTGATTAAATCATTTGATAAAATTCCTTTTAAAGTAAATTGACCTGGATTCGCAACTTGGTGTACTAACATAATAGGTTTTGCTACATAAGAATCTTTGTTGATCCCATTAATGTAAACTCTTGAATTAATTAATTCTTGACTAACCGTTCCATCTCCATTTTCTTGAAGCGTATAAATGATATTTGTAGCAGGGTTAGCATCTAAAACATATGCTTCATTTCCTGCTTGTGCCGCAGCTTCAAAAGAGTTACTTGCCACAATGTAAGCTCTACTTAAAGCTAACTCATTTTTAAATAATTGCAATTTAAGTTGAAATAATTCACTAGACACAGTACGATCAACAAATGCAGGTGCATTGGAGTCTAAATCAAAAGTTTTATTTGCATTTCCTAAAGGAATAGAGTTGAAAGAACCATCGGTCTTAATAGAAAAAGTATGGAATGGTCTTACTTCTAAGGCCTCTAAATCACCAATCCAAGAACTATTATCATCATCCCATGTGGCTTTGTAAGGAGCGTCTGCGACTAAAATGTTACTACCTTGGTCCACTACAAAATCTGCACCCATATATTGAATCACACCTCTTACAGGACCTCCATTTAATGATGGTCTTAAGTCTAAGTTAGAAGTGTATGGGTTTCCAAATGAAAATAAATTATCTCCAAAATCAGTCGGTTTATTAACAATACCAGGAGTCGTCCAGCTCGTAAAATCTATGCTGACAAAAGGATCTTTCAAATAAGTACCTAACATTTCTCCATAAATATTACGGGTGTAATTCGTTGAGTTAGTATCTATAGTAAAAGGGGTTACATCAAGTGAATGTGGCATGTTGGCTGGTTTTCCTTGATATTCACTCAATCTAATATCTAATGAGTCTAATCTTTGGTTAATTCGATAAGAGCTGGTAGGTAAGAATGGTTCACTGCTACTTGAACTAGTATTGTTGTTCATTCCAATAATATCATCAGCCTTCATGTTAGCTGAGGCAAATTGACTGTTTTCCCACACATTGATAGCGTTCTCCCATCTTGAGCTCATATAAGTGTAGTCACGTGGATGAGTAATCCATACTGGATTTACTAAACCTGCTTGCGTGGCAAGTTCCGCAGCAGATATGCTATCAAATGGTACAGCAAATGACTGTTTGAAGAACTGTGTATGAGGTGTATTCTTATACTCTGCAATCACTGTTCCTGTTGCTAAACTATTTTCGTTGATAATCAACTGTCCGTAGCTTATTTTACTATTATTCCAAACGTTTCTAAATTCCGTGTTAGGAATAGTTTCATCAATCGTAAAATCCCCTTGAACATTTACGTTTCCTTTGTTGATGGCTTGTC
>CAZKJO010000031.1:0-4361 GCA_964553105.1 uncultured Weeksellaceae bacterium
TTGCACTCCAGGATGAACCTTAAACCAGCTTTAATCAATTTTAAACCAGTTAAACCACGTTAACAAAAGATTCCGTATCAAGTGCGGAATGATATAGCGTATTCCGCCATGAATGTATAAGATAAACTCAATGATTAGCTTATAATTCTTCACACTAAAGGGATTCCTTTTTTAAAGCAAATAAAGTGAAATTGACTTCTAAAGCATTGTTTTAATTAAAAAACATCTATTGAATTCCCGCGCCTCGATAGCTCTAAATTGTTAAACAAAACCTAAGTGATTTAAATCAGCGATGAGACTTATTAAAATTCATTAAATTACCTCGTTAGCTTAAAATTGAAACATTTAAATTAAAAAGATATGGCTGGACATAGTAAATGGTCGAATATTAAACATCGTAAAGGTGCTCAAGATAAAAAGCGCTCTAAGGAATTTACCAAGGTGATTAAAGAGATAACCATGGCGATTAAAAATAACAATCTAAATGCTGATCCAGATAGCAATCCTGCCCTACGTACGGCGCTGAACAACGCCAAGGGTGTAAATATGCCTAAAGAAAACATCGAAAGAGCTATCAAAAAAGCAACGGGTGAAGGTGGTGAAAACTATGAGCGAGTTACTTTCGAAGGTTATGCTCCCAACGGAATCGCTTTCTTTGTGGAATGCCAAACCGATAATACCAACAGAACCGTAGCAAGTGTTAGATCTCTATTCACCAAAGGTGGCGGAAGCCTTGGCGTAAACGGTTCGGTGGAATTCTTGTTCGATAGAAAAGGCGTTTTCTTATTAGAAAGAGAAAAACTAACTGGTGACGAAGAGGAATTAGAACTTGAATTAATAGAAGGCGGCGTTGAATCTTTTGATAAAGAAGACGAAGAGTTCATAACCGTATATACAGCTTATGAAGATTTTGGTTTAATGCAACAAACTTTGGAAAAATTAGGAATCGAACCTAAAAACGCTGGTCTACAATATATTCCATTGACTACTTTGGATTTATCTACCGAAGATGGTGTACAAGTTCTTCAGCTTTTAGATAAATTCGAGGATGATGACGATGTACAAGAGGTGTATCATAATCTTGAAATCACGGATGAAATGATGGAAGCCTTCAGTAATCAAGCTTAATTTCTGTATTTTTAGCCTTTCGTTTTTTAAGTCAAATTATTTTACATGATTAAAACATACTATTCTCTCGTATTACTATGGCTAGTAAGTATCGGGATAGCACAAGAAAACCCTTTATGGTTGAGGAATGCTAAAATTTCGCCTCAAGGTGATTTAATCGCTTTCACCTACAAAGGAAACATCTATACCGTGAGTACAAAAGGTGGAAAAGCCAATCCTATTACTGCTTATCACTCCTACGACACACAACCGGTTTGGTCGCCAAATGGTGATAAAATCGCTTTCGCATCGGATCGTGCCGGAGGTTTTGATGTGTATGAAGTAGACAAAATGGGTGGAGTTGCTAAACAACTTACTTTCCACTCTAAACCAGAAGCACCAGAGGTTTATTTAGACGAAAACACGATTTTATTTTCATCTTATATCCAACCTTCTAAAGATACACAGGCCTTTCCTTCAGGTTTATTCAAACAGATGTATAGCGTAAAAACTTCTGCCAACAGACCAGAAATGTTTTCAGCAATTGCCATGGAAGACATGAGTATTAAAGGTGATAAAATCTTATACACCGATAAAAAAGGTTATGAAGATCCTTGGAGAAAACATCATACATCTTCGGTAACTCGAGATATTTGGCTGTTTGACAAAAGCAATAACAAATACGAGAAACTAACCGATTTTAAAGGTGAGAACAGAAATGCTGTTTTTGCTCCAGATGCTAATTCATTTTATTATTTAAGCGAACAAAATGGAAGTTTTAATGTTTTCCATAGAAGTTTAAATAATAAAAATGCAAAGCAAATTACCAACTTCAAAGATCATCCGGTTAGATTCTTATCGATTGATAATCAAGGAAATTTAGCGTTCACTTATAATGGAGAAATTTATTATAAATCTGTAAATGCTGAGCCAACTAAATTAAACATTCAAATCATTGCTGATAATTATGAGCCAATAGTTGATTATCAGACTTTAAAGAATGATGCGACTTCCATCTCAGTAGCACCTAATGGAAAAGAGATTGCTTTCATTGCTCGTGGAGATGTTTATGTGACCTCTGTGGATTATTCTACTACCAAAAGAATTACCAACACAGCTGCACAAGAAAGATCGGTTCACTTCTCTCCTGATGGAAGAACTTTAGTTTATGCAGCAGAAAGGGATGGTGTTTGGAATGTTTTCACTTCAGAAATTAAACGTAAAGACAATGATACTTTTGTTTATGCGGCTGAAATCGAAGAGAAACAAATTACTGATACCCAACTTCCGTCGTTTCAACCTTTCTTCTCTCCTGACGGTAACAAGATTGCTTATCTAGAAGACAGGACAGAGATTCGCGTTTATGATATCAAGAAAAAAGCAAGTCATACAGTTTTAGATGGTAAATTTAATTACTCTTATAGCGATGGCGATCAATGGTTTGAATGGTCACCAGATAGCGAATGGATTGTTACTAACTACATTGGAATCGGCGGATGGAACAATACCGACGTTGCTGTTGTTAAAGCGGATGGTTCTGGTGAAGTTCATAATTTAACTCAAAGTGGATACACCGAAAAAGGTGGTAGATGGGTTCTAGACGGAAATGCCATTATGTTCTTTTCAGACAGAGCTGGATATAGAAGCCACGGTAGCTGGGGTGCAGAAATGGATATTTATTTAGTTTTCTTAAATGCTGAAGCTTATGACAAGTTCAACATGAACAAAGAAGAAAGAGAGTTGGCTAAAGCAGATAAAAAAGAAGATGAGGATAAAGACAAGAAAGACGACAAAAAGAAGAAAAAGAAAAAAGTTAAACCTCTCGAACTAGACTTTGAAGGTTTAGACTATAGAATGGTTCGTTTGTCTCGAAGCTCAGCTCGTTTGTCAGACGCTATTATGAACAAAGATGGAACTAAATTATACTATTTAGCACGCTACGAAAGCCAGTCGGATTTATATGTTTATGACATTTTAGAGAAGTCTACCAAGCAAATCGCTGAAGGCGTTGGAGGTGGTGATTTACACTTAAACTATGAAGACGATACGGTTTATCTTTTAACCGGAGGAAAGATACAAAAGTTAGATGGTGACAAACTAAAAGCAGTGAATTATGAAGCTCCTTTTGATAAAAAGTCAAAAGAAGAAAGAGAATACATCTTCTACCACGCTTGGAAACAGGTAAAAGATAAATTCTACGACCAAGATTTACATGGTGTAGATTGGGAAATGTACAAAGAGAATTATGCTAAATTCTTACCACATATTAACAACAACTACGACTTTGCTGAAATGCTTTCAGAGCTTTTAGGTGAATTGAATGCATCGCATACAGGTGCACGTTACTATGCCAACGGAGATGCCCAAGAAACAGCAACTTTGGGTGTTTTCTGGGATGAGTCTCATGATGGTGATGGTTTAAAAATCGCTGAAATCATGGAAGGAAGCCCACTGAACTATACCAAAACCAAAGTTGAACCTGGTATGATCTTGACACAAATCAATGGTCAACCGATTAAAAAAGGTGAGCCTTATTGGCATTTATTGGCTGACAAAGCAGGTAAATCTGTTATCTTAACTTTCACCAATGCCAAAGGAAGAAAAGAGTTTGAAGAGCATGTAAAACCTATTTCTTATGGCAAAGAAGGAGACTTATTATATGACAGATGGGTGAAACAAAGAGAAGCTTTAACCGATAAATACTCAAACGGAGAAATTGGTTATGTTCATATCAAAGGCATGGACAGCTCAAGTTTTAGAGAAGTTTATAAGAATTTATTAGGTAAATTCAGAGGTAAAAAAGCTGTGGTAGTAGACACCCGATTCAATGGTGGTGGATGGTTACACGATGATTTGGTAACCTTATTAGGCGGAAAAGAATATCAGCAATTTGCGCCAAGAGGCAAATACATTGGTAGCGATCCTTTCAACAAATGGACAAAACCTTCTATTGTTTTAATGAGCGAAGGAAACTACTCTAATGCGCATGGTTTCCCTTGGGTTTACAAAGAATTAGGTTTAGGAAAATTAGTTGGAGCACCTGTACCTGGCACTATGACCGCCGTTTGGTGGGAGCGTCAAATCGATCCTAGCATTGTATTTGGAATACCGCAGGTTACTGTAGTTGACATGGACGGTGTGCCGATGGAAAATAACCAATTAGAGCCAGATATCGAGGTTTACAACACGCCAGAATCTTTATTAAGCGGAGATGACCTTCAGTTGAAGAAAGCCGTTGAGGTTTTATTACAAGA
>CAZKJO010000031.1:4461-5537 GCA_964553105.1 uncultured Weeksellaceae bacterium
ATTTTATCAATGGCATATTCTGGATCACCCACAATTAAATGCCCGTATTTAGCACGTCCAAAATCGTATTGATTTCTTTGGTATGGCGGCCAATTTCTGGTCTTTCCGATTCTATTCATTTGTGCTGAATAATACGGATAATACCAATCAGCTATTTCATCTGAATCTTCTCCAAACAAAGCATGCATGTGCACACCCACCTGAAAATCATCCATAGAATGTCCGCTGTCTTGCCATGCCTGACGATAATAATCTAAAAGAGGTTGGAATCTATCTAGCGTTCCACCAATAATGGCAAACATCACCGGTAGCCCTAATTTACCTGCACGAATCACAGATTGTGGCGTTCCGCCTACTGCAATCCAAATAGGCATTTTACCATTCTTGGGCTGAGGGTAGATTTTTTGTTGGTTGAGTGAAGGTCTGAATTTCCCTGTCCAAGTAATTTCTTCTTTCTCGTTCAGCTCCAGCAACAATCTTAATTTCTCATCGAATAATGCATCATAATTCTTTAAATCATTCCCAAACAAAGGAAAGGATTCAATAAAAGAACCACGTCCCGCCATAATTTCAGCACGGCCATCGGATAGTAAGTCTACCATAGAGAAATCCTGGTATAGCTTTACTGGATCGGCTGAACTAATCACAGAAACCGCACTACCTAGTTTAATATGCTTGGTTAAAGGAGCAGCTGCCGCCAACAAAATCTCTGGCGCAGAAACCGCATAATCTTCTCGGTGATGCTCACCCATCCCAAAGAAGTCTAAACCTACCTCATCCATTAGTTTTATTTCTTCTAAGATCTCTTGCATACGCTTACCCGAAGATTGAATTTCACCTGTTTTATCATTGACTTGCACGTCGCCAAACATGCCAACACCTAATTCTATCATGCTAAGTTTTTTATATTGTTAAAATTTTATTCATTCCTATATAAACAATCTAGATTTATACCAAAATATTAAATCTTAATATAATTCCTTCATCTCGTAAATATAAGTTTCTAATAAATTAAAAATCCTGAGAAATAATCTTATCGATATTTCTTTCTGCAATGGCAGTAATCCTAACATAAG
>CAZKJO010000031.1:5637-10364 GCA_964553105.1 uncultured Weeksellaceae bacterium
CCAAACCAACTTCTAACATTAAGACTTTGTGACCTTGGGTAGCCAATCTTTCGGCAGCTACGGCGCTACCATAGCCTGTTCCAACAATGATGATAGGATAATGACCTCCATTTTTATAAAAGGGCTCTGATAGAATTTTTCCAATCATTGTTCTTCCGATGACTAATCCAAATGCTCCTAATCCCATTTTTATAACAAATTGTTTTCTGGTCATAAATAAAAAAAGCCCAGCTAAAAACTGGGCTCAACCAACTAAAATTAAAACTATGAAATTAAATTACATCTAATTCTTTTCCTATTTTTTCGAAAGCAGCAATCGCTTTATCTAATTGTTCTTTGGTGTGAGCTGCAGATAATTGAACTCTAATTCTAGCTTTTCCTTTTGGAACCACTGGATAGAAGAAACCAATTACATAAATTCCTTCTTCTAGTAATTTATCCGCCATCACTTGTGAAAGTTTAGCATCATAAAGCATAACTGGGACAATCGCTGCATCACCATCTGGAATATCAAATCCTCTAGCTTTCATTTCTTTTCTAAAATACGCTGAATTTTCCATCACTTTGTCGCGCAAGGTAGTGTCATCAGAAATCATATCTAATACCTTAATCGCTGCACCCACAATCCCTGGCGCTAAAGAGTTTGAGAATAAATATGGACGAGATCTTTGTCTCAACATATCTATAATTTCTTTTTTACCTGATGTAAATCCTCCTAAAGCTCCACCTAATGCTTTACCTAAGGTTGAGGTAATGATATCTACTCTATCCATCACTTCCATCGCCTCGTGTGTTCCACGACCTGTTTTTCCAATAAATCCAGTAGCGTGAGAATCATCTACCATTACCAAAGCATCGTATTTATCTGCCAAGTCACAAACTCCTTTTAAGTTAGCAACAATACCATCCATAGAGAAAACACCATCGGTAACAATAATCTTAAATCGGTGATTTTGTTTGTTGGCTTCAATTAATTGAGCTTCCAAATCCTCCATGTCGTTGTTCTTGTAACGGTAGCGAGCAGCCTTACATAGCCTAACCCCATCAATAATAGAAGCATGGTTTAATTCATCAGAAATAATAGCATCCTCAGCAGTGAATAAAGGTTCAAAAACTCCACCATTCGCATCAAAACATGCAGCATATAAAATTGTATCTTCTGTTCCTAAGTATTTAGCGATTTTAGCTTCTAACTCTTTGTGGATATCCTGGGTACCACAAATAAATCGAACAGATGAAAGACCATAACCATGAGAGTTCATCATTTCCTGAGAAGCTTTAATGACTTCTGGATGATTCGATAAGCCTAAATAATTATTGGCACAAAAGTTTAATAACTCTTTACCATTGGCAGTTATCTCTGCTCCTTGCGCAGAAGTAATGATACGTTCTCTTTTATATAAACCATCATTGTCTATTTCATTTAATGATTGTTGTAAATGATCTTGAAATTTTTTGCTGTACATAATAATCCGAATTTGTTCAAAAATACAAAAGTAATTGCTAATCGTTATAGAATTTGATTAGGAACTTAATCGCAATTCAGTTTTGTCGAAATTAAATTAAATTTCAAACGAAGAAGCCCTTTCATTTGTCTTAACAAGTGTGCAAAGATTCAAAAGATGCAGATCAAGCTTTAAAATCATCCGCATCTTCTGAATTCCTCATCCGCATCTTTTGCAAACTTTATCCGCATGATGCGAAAAAAAGCTCTTGTACTTTTTTAGAAAAGCTCTTGAGGTTTTTTGAAAAAGCTTTTGAGGTTTTTTATAAAAGCTTTTGAGCTTTTTTCAGGAAGTCTTGCATCTTTCTCATTCAACCTACGGAACAAGCTTATAAATCACTTATAATAAACAACCTAACCACCAAGTTATTGATCTCATAAAACCTTATATTATTAGTCTTAAAAAATTATGAATCCTGTTGGTTTTACCTCTATTTAATACAGTAAAAAACATTCAATCACCAATAATTTGACTATCTCTTAACATCGATATATCGACTAAATTAAATTATATTGGCCTAAATATTGTAAATTTGTCACCTCCTAATCCAAACTCTATGAGTTTTAAATGATTGATTATACTACCAACTCAAGGCTTTTTTTGAGGCTATTTATTAAAACTCACGAGTGAAGTGTAAAATTAATTTGAGGAGAGTCCGATGTGGAATAGTTGTAAACATTTTTAAACATCAAAATTTCTAGCTATAATTTTAGCTAACAATTGATAACCTAGATAGATTCATATATGAGTAAAGAAATAGTCGATATTGTATTTATAGATCCGCTACAAAAGTTTATGAATAGAAGTACCACCAGTGGGATTCTATTATTTACTACCGCTGTCTTGGCCATGGTGATAGCCAATTCTCCCTTACAGCACTGGTATCACGAATTATGGCAAATCCATTTTAAGATAGGGGTTGGTGAATACATGATTGACAAAGATTTACACCACTGGATCAACGATGGTTTGATGGCCGTTTTCTTTTTCGTGGTGGGTCTAGAGCTCAAGCGAGAAATTATTTCTGGAGAATTAAGTAATCCCAAAAATGCCATATTACCCATAGGCGCTGCCATTGGTGGAATGATTTTTCCCGCCATTATCTATTTATTATTTAATCCTTCTGGAGAAGCAAGTAATGGTTGGGGAGTTCCTATGGCCACAGATATAGCCTTTGTGTTGGGCCTTTTATATCTTCTAGGAGACAAAGTACCCATTTCATTAAAAGTATTTTTAACGGCTTTGGCTATTGCCGACGATATTGGAGCTGTATTGATTATTGCATTTTTCTATACTTCTAATATAGAAGAAATTAGCTTAATGGTGGCTGGTGGCTTTTTAGTTATGATGATTATTGCCAACAGAATTGGGGTAAGATCTTCCTTGGTTTATGCCATCTTAGGGATTGTTGGATTATGGGTTGCCTTCTTACTTTCTGGTATTCACGCCACGATTGCGGCCGTATTGGCAGCGCTTACTATTCCAGCCTCGGCAAAAGTTCCAGAGAGTATTTTTACTCGTAAAATGCACAAATTATTGAAAACATTTGAGAGTTTAGATAAAACCAAAGCCACTACGCTAACGGAAGATCAAGTTGTGGTATTAAGCCAAATGAAGAAAATGTCTGACTATGCAATGCCACCGCTACAGAAACTAGAGCACGGCATGCATCCATTAGTTGCTTTTGTGGTCATGCCTATATTTGCCTTTGCCAATGCGGGAATCACCATAGAAGGAGAGTTCTTCGAGCTATTATTTGCGCCTATCACATTAGGTGTAATATTAGGTTTATTAGTGGGTAAAGTAGTAGGTGTGTATCTTGTTAGCTTTATAATTATTAAGCTTAAAATAGCCAAATTACCGGATGGTATGAACAAATTACATTTACTAGGAGCAGGATTATTAGCAGCGATTGGATTTACGATGTCATTATTTATTGCAGGATTAGCATTTAACGATCCGATTTCGGATATGCAAGCCAAGATTGGTGTTTTAATAGCTACATTGATTGCCAGCATCTTAGGTTTTATCGTTATAAGACTCGCCAATGCTCGAAATATTAAAAAAACTGCTTAGTTTATTTATCATTTGATTTCAAATAAAAGCGCATGAAATGAAAATTTCAATGCGCTTTTTTTGTAGTGATTAGCTAAGTATCAATCCTTAAAAGTAAAGCCAAACCAAAAAAATGCTATTAAATTTGCTGGTGTGTAATATATTTTCTATTATTTCATCGTACTTTTGCACCGCGAAAATAGCACCTATGGAGAATATTAGAAATATTGCGATTATTGCACACGTTGACCACGGGAAGACCACATTAGTGGATAAGATCCTACATCATTGTGCAACATTTCGTAATAAAGAATCAAGCGGAGACTTGATATTAGACAACAATGATCAAGAACGTGAGCGAGGTATCACGATTGTGTCAAAGAACGTATCTGTTCAGTATAAAGACACCAAGATCAATGTTATCGACACACCTGGCCACGCCGATTTCGGTGGTGAGGTAGAGCGTGTATTGAACATGGCAGACGGAGTTTTATTATTAGTTGACGCTTTTGAGGGCCCGATGCCACAAACTCGTTTTGTTTTAGGCAAAGCGATTGATTTAGGAAAGAAAGTTATCGTTGTAGTTAATAAAGTAGATAAAGACAACTGTACCCCGGACGAAGTTCACGAAAAAGTGTTTGACTTAATGTTCGAATTAGGTGCAACAGAAGAGCAATTAGATTTCCCAACAGTTTATGGTTCAGCCAAAAATAATTGGATGAGCGAGGATTGGAAAAAACCTACAGACAGCATCGATCCATTATTGGAAATGGTTGTGAAAGAAATTCCAGCGCCTAACGTAGACAAAGAAGGAACACCACAATTGTTGATTACATCTTTGGACTTCTCTAGCTTTACGGGACGTATCGCTATCGGACGTTTACAGCGAGGTGTTTTGAAAGACAACATGCAAGTTACTTTGGTAAAAAGAGACGGAACATTAGTGAAGTCTAAAATCAAAGAATTACATGTATTCGACGGATTAGGTCGTAAGAAAGTAGAAGAAGTTGAGGCAGGAGATATTTGTGCTATTGTTGGTTTAGAAGGATTTGAAATTGGTGATACGGTAGCAACGGGAGATAATCCAGAAGGTTTACCAACCATTGATATCGATGAGCCAACGATGAGTATGTTGTTTACCATTAACGATTCACCATTCTTTGGTAA
>CAZKJO010000031.1:10464-29719 GCA_964553105.1 uncultured Weeksellaceae bacterium
TAAGTATGGTTACCAGAGGTGAGCGTATGGTTTGTGAATTCATTATCCCATCGAGAGGTATTATTGGATTAAGAAACCAAATCTTAACTGCTACTGCAGGTGAGGCGATTATGGCACACCGTTTCAAGGAATATCAACCTATGAAAGGTGGTATCCCTGAAAGACAAAATGGTTCTTTGATCTCTATGGAAAAAGGTGAGGCGATTCCTTACTCTTTGAACAAGTTACAAGACAGAGGAACATTCTTTGTTGATCCAGGCGAATCTATCTACGAAGGACAAGTTATTGGTGAAAACACACGTGCAGAGGATATGGTTATCAACATTACTAAAACGAAGAAGTTAACCAACATTCGTTCGGCAGGTGCTGATGATAAATTGAGAATTGCTCCAGCTAAGAAATTCTCTTTAGAAGAGGCTTTAGAGTATATCCAAAAAGATGAATACGTTGAGGTTACACCAAAATCAATTCGTTTAAGAAAGATTTTATTAACTGAAAATGATAGAAAGCGTAATGCCAATCCAGCTTTAGCTAATCAAAAATAAAGCTCCATGCATTAGCATTATTTCATTGATATTTATTCGATGAAATAAAAATAAATAAAATGTCTCAATAATTGTTTAAATAAATAATTTTGAGACATTTTTTATTGGCTATTATTGGCTACAAGCGAAGTTTGTGATTTTTAATTTTAATTTTTTTGCGAAAAAAATAAATTATAAATGTAAATTTAGAGTTCAGATATTTAATCACGATTTAAAACTAAATGAAGAAGAATAAAATTCTAATTCTTTTTGCTCATCCTCTTTATGAAAAATCTAGGGTAAACCAAATTATTAACAATTATATTCCTGATAGCGAATACATTACATTTAATGACTTGTATGAGGAGTATCCTGATTTTGAGATGGATACCAATCGAGAGCAAGATTTAATTTTAAATCATGACATCATAATTTGGCAGCATCCTTTTTATTGGTATTCGTGTCCAGCCTTGTTAAAACAATAAATGAAATCAATATGCAAGAAGATATTCTTAAAACTGATTTATATGTGTTTAAATCCTCTGATAAATTTGTGGAGGGTTTAGATGATAATAAGGAATAAAATTACATTAATGGAGCTACAATTCTAAGGCTTTTTTCTAATAATTGAACCACTTTTTTACGCTCATTCCATTCTTCAAGTTCAAGTTTTCGAGCATTTTCTAAATCTTGATAATAACTGGATTTAAGCGCTTTAGCCAAATCGTCATCATACATAATCGCATTCACTTCAAAGTTCAAGTCAAAGCTTCGGTGATCTAGGTTTGCTGTTCCAACAACGGCTAGTTTATCATCACAAACCATGGTTTTAGCATGAATAAATCCTTTTTGATAAAGGTAGATCTCTACCCCATTTTCAAGTAAATCACCGAAATAAGAGCGACAAACCATGTTGACAAACCAAGAGTCTGAAACTTCTGGTAATAGAATTTTAACTTTAGCTCCTCGCAACACTGCCATATACAAAGCATGTAGAAACTCCTCGCCTGGAATTAAATAGGGTGTAGTAATACAGATTTCATTTTTAGCCAAACCAATGGCCTGTAAGTAACTATATAAAATACTTGGCACTTTAGAATCTGGTCCACTAGATACAATCTGAACCCAATTTCCGATTTCCAAGCGTGGTTGATTCCTAAAATATTCCTTGGTGGGTTTCAATTGTTGATTTGCACAGAAATTCCAATCTGCGAAGAAAATTTTTTGCAATAACCAAGTCGCTTCACCTTCGATTCTAATATGCGTATCTCGCCAAAATAGATCACCCTGACTTTGATTAATGTATTTATCACTCACATTTATACCACCCACATAGGAGATATTTCCATCGATGATAACAATTTTTCTATGATTACGATAATTCAAGCGGTTGGCTAAATAGATAAAGATAATTTCATAAAATGCATAAGCCTCAACTCCGCTTTCCCTTAACTTTGGGACAATGGTTTTTCGAATGTTTCGGCTTCCGAAATCATCATATATAAATCTCACTTCTACGCCTTCTCTCGCCTTTTCTATTAAAATATTCGCCAATTCATTTCCTATGGCATCATCCTCATAGATATAATATTCAATGTGGATGTGATGCTTGGCATTTCGCAGATCTTCTAGTAAATCGGAAAATTTATTCTCACCATTCTGAAGGAGTTTAACTTTATTATTTCGGGTCGTAAAGCTCTGATTATCTTCATAAACCATATTGCTTAAACCCATATATTCAAAATACTCCTTTTTAAACTTAGGTGTGTTGGTAGAAATATAATCATTAATCAAGCTATCTACATGTATAGATTGTGCCTCATCCATCTCAAGTTTCTTGGAATAAATTCCTCTTTTACGATAGTTTAAACCAAAAGATAAATAGATAATAACCCCTGCAACCGGAAGAATAAACAGCAATAAGATATAAGCAGCTGCTTTTGTAGAGGAATGTGTATCGTTTAATATTTTAAATGCAACGGCAATTAAAAATAGATAATAAATAACCTCTAAAACAATAAACCAATTCATATATTCAAATATAAGATTTAAGCAAGATTAAAATAAACACTTTGGACTAAGAATTGAGGTAAACTTTAGCATATAAGCTAAGGTCGTAACTTTGTGACTATTAATTTTTATCAAAAACATATAACATGAATAATTTTATATATCAAAACCCAACCAAAATTATCTTTGGTGATGGACAAATCGAAAGATTAAGTAAAGAAATTCCATCCAACTCAAAGATTTTAATGCTTTATGGTGGAGGAAGTATTAAGAAAAATGGGGTTTATGATCAAACCACCGAAGCCCTAAAAAACCATCAAACTATTGAGTTTGGCGGTGTTCCTGCGAATCCAGAGTATGAAATCCTAATGGAGGCTGTAGAGGTCGTTAAGAAAGAAAAGATTGACTTTATTTTAGCTGTTGGAGGTGGATCTGTGATTGATGGAGCTAAATTTATTTCAGCGGCATCTACCTATGATGGCGACACTTGGGAAATGGTCAAAACGAAAGCTAAAATAGAAGATGCGATTCCTTTTGGAACGGTATTAACTTTACCAGCAACCGGTTCAGAAATGAATTCGGGTTTTGTGGTTTCGCGTAGAGAGACCAAAGAAAAGCTTTCTATGGGAAGTCCTCTACTTTTCCCTCAGTTTTCGATTTTAGATCCAAATGTGATTAATTCAATTCCAGAGCGCCAAGTGGTGAATGGTATTGTAGATGCCTTTAACCACGTGCTAGAGCAATATATGACCTATCCGATTGGAGCAGATTTACAAGATAGATTTGCAGAAAGTATTCTTTCTACTTTAGTGAATGACGCGCCAAAAGTTTTAGAAAATAAAGAGGATTATGCTGCCAAAGCCAACTTTATGTGGAGTTGTACCATGGCTTTAAATGGTTTAATTTCTCAAGGTGTTCCTACCGATTGGGCGGTACACGCTATGGGACATGAGCTAACAGCATTATACGGAATTGATCATGCTAGAACTTTAGCTATTATCGGAATTCCACATTATAAGCACAACTTTGAGACTAAGAAAGAGAAATTAGCGCAATACGCTGAGCGTGTTTGGGGAATTACAGAAGGAAGCTTAGAAGATAAAGCTAAACAAGCTATCGACAAGACCGAAGAATTTTATCATTCACTAGGTGTTAAAACCAAACTTTCTGAGTATGCTGAAAACATTGAGAAAACAGCAGAAACTATTGAGCAAAGGTTTACCGAAAGAGGTTGGTCAGGCATTGGAGAAAACCAAATCGTGACGCCACAAGATGCTCGTAAGATTGTAGAAATGAGCTATTAAAACCAAATAAATTAAATTTTGCCTTTGTTGATTATTTAAACAAAGGCAAAATTTCTTCTACAGTTACCTTCCCAAAATATTGGGTTAAATCTATTTTAGATAAGTGCTCTTCTAAAAAGTCTATATCGTGATTTTGACCGATTAAATAATCTTCAAATTCTTCGATGGGATGAGAAGCAAAGAAATCCCCGAAAATCTTGACTTTCTTCATATTTCCACCACGTTCTACTTCTATGTGAGCTTCTATAAATCCAGCAGGAATCTTAATCGCTCGTTGGAAATTATAATTCGGAGAGAAACCGAAATTCCAATCCCAAGTGCTATATTTTTCTTCCACTAATTTATGAATTTCCTTCATTTCATCTTCTGTGAAAGAATGAATCTTAGCGTGTTCATTTTCTTTCAAAATAAAATCGATCAAAAGTCTTTTAAAGCTTTCGGTAGTCGTTCCTTCAGGTAAATAGTGAATTAAGTTAGTCACACGCGAACGTGTAGATTTCGTTGCTTTATCGACAAACTTAAGAGGGTTTACTTTTAAAGCGCTCGCCAAAATCTCCATCTCAGAATCTATTAAAATCGTTCCATGCTGAACAATTTTCCCGTGTCGAGAAAGTTTAGCGTTTCCACTGAACTTTTTGCCATCTACCAATAAGTCATTTCTGCCCACTAATTCGGCATTAACGCCCATTTCGTTTAACATATCAACAACAGGCTTAGTAAACTGACTAAAGTCCATAAAGTCCTGATCTTTGTGCGGTACATGAAAAGAAAAATTCAGGTTTCCCAAATCATGATACACAGCTCCACCACCCGACATACGCCTAACAACCTTGATGTTGTTTTCTTTGACATAATCCAAATTGATTTCCGCTAAAGTATTTTGAAATTTCCCCACAATAATCGAAGGCGCATTCACATACAATAGGAATATATCTTGGTCTGGGTAATTTTTCATTAAAAACTCTTCTGATGCAATGTTGACATAAGCATCATGGGAACTAGATTCAATTATGAGCATGTTTTCTTAGTTTTTTCAAAATTACATTAATTCTTTGAGACTGAATGAGTCCGAAAAAATTGAAATTCATCTAAAAACTTGTAATCAGAATGTTAAAATAACTATTAATATTTTCGAGTAAAAGAGCATCAAAGCTTCTAAGGACAAAGAACTTGTACTTTGTACACATCAATACGCAGCTATCTATAAACTTTGACATGAGCTAATCTGTCCGTATATTTATACAGGAGCAAAGATTACAAAGTATTCAATTTTAAAATTAAACAAATAAGATTAAATCAAAATTAGCCCTTCTGAAATTATGTTCTGACATCATTTTTGATGATTAAATATTCAATAAAATTAAGATTATGCCTTATAAAACCTTAAAAGATTTGCCAGAAGATGTGCAGAATGTTTTACCAAAACATGCACAAGAAATCTATCAAGCCGCCTTTAACAGTGCAGAAGAGCAATATGAGGATGAAAGCCGAATGCATGCTACCGCATGGAGTGCTGTGAAGAATGTTTACCACAAGAATGACAAAGATAAATGGGTTAAAATTAAAAAGTAAATAAAAACCATGGAAGAGAAAAAGAATATACCACAGAATTTAGAGCCCATACAAGTCTCAACCAAAATAAATGCATCTATAGAGGATGTTTGGGAGGCGATTACAAGTCCATCCCTATTAAAACAATGGTTTGCAGCTATAGATACGGATGAGTTAAGAGATGGGGACACCTTTCGTTTCTTGGAGATGTTTGGAGATGAACAGTTACTTCATGAGTGTTTGATTTTAGAAATGAATTCTCCGACCAATTTTCGTCATACTTGGGCTTATCCAGACTTGAGCCAAGCTAGTAGTACGGTTAATTGGGATTTAGAAAAAGATGGGAATCAAACTGAAGTAATTGTTACTCAAGAGAGTATTCACCAAATAGCTGTGGACTTACCAGAGTTGACTCCGGATAGGTTGATTGGTTTTTGGGAGACATCGTTGAATAGGAATTTAAAGAGATTCTTAGAAAGATAATTTCTTGCTTAAGCTTTAAAAGAAAAGCATCCTAAATTTAAGATCTAGGATGCTTTTTTATTTAAAACTTGATGCGTCTTTCGCTTCTTAGTGCGACATTCCCATTAAGCCTAATATAAAGTCATAGTTTGTAATACATAAATAACCAATCACCCCTAACACAATAGTATAAGGAAGCGCCATTTTCACCATTCTACCATAAGAAAGATCGATTAATGGTGCTATTGAGCTGGTTAATAAGAATAAGAAAGCTGCTTGTCCATTTGGTGTTGCTACCGATGGTAGGTTGGTCCCCGTATTAATAGCTACGGCTAAAATATCCATGTGCTCTTTGGTTATATTTCCTTTTTCATAAGCACCAAAAACTTCATTTATATAAACAGTTGCCACAAAAACGTTATCACTAATCATAGACAATAAACCATTGGCGACATAGAACATACCTGGTTGTTGATCAAATGGTAAAGCTAATACCGATTCAATGATGGGCGTAAACAAATGCTGATCATGTATCATAGCTACTACCACAAAGAAAACCACTAATAAGGCTGTGAACGGTAAAGCTTCTTCAAAAGATTTACCTAGGTTATGCTCCTCTGTAATCCCCATAAAGGCAGTTTGAAAAATAATTATACCTAATCCAATAAATCCAACAGGCGCAATATGGGTAGCTAATCCTAAGATTAATAATACTGCCGCAACAGCTTGTACAATTAAGCTATATTTCTCTTTTGGCGTACGCTTTTGATCTACTTCTATGGTATAAGCTTCTATGATCTGACGCGCAATTGGTGGTAATTTTTCTCCATATCCGAATAATTTAAATTTCTCCAATAATAAAGATGTTGCCAATCCACAAATGAATACAGGTATTGTTACAGGCGCCATTTGCAAGAAGAAAGAAACAAAGTCCTCTCCCATTTTTTCTCCAATCAATAAGTTTTGAGGTTCACCTACCAAAGTCATAACCCCACCTAAAGCAGTTCCAACCGCGCCATGCATCATTAAGGATCGTAAGAAGGCACGGAATTTCTCTAAAGTCTCGCCACTTAATTCTTTTCTATCTAAAGTTCCACTATCATCGTAATCTGCTTCACTGGAATGAATTTTATGATAAACCCCGTAGAAACCAACCGCAACACTAATTAACACAGCCGTAACCGTTAGTGCATCTAAAAAGGCCGATAACATTGCCGCTATTATAACAAACAAAAAAGAAAGAATTAATTTTGATCTAATCTTGACGAAAACTTTACTAAATATGTACATCAATAGCGGTTTCATAAAGAAAATACCTGCCACCATAAACATTAGAAGCAATATCACTTCTAAATTTGCAGCCACCTCATTATAAGAATTTTGAGGTGAGGTAAGGCCTAAAATCATAATCTGAATCGCCAATAGACCTCCTGATTGGAGAGGATAACATTTTAGGGCCATGGCTAAGGTGAAGATGAACTCACCAATAAACAGCCAAGATAATATGGACATCGCCGTATGTTCATCCATCATGGCAGGAAGGGCAAAGTATAACACCACATTCAACACCATAAAACCTATCATGATCATCTTGTACCATGTTGGGCTATTGCCCAAGAAATGTCTTAACATAACATTAAAATTTATGCTGCAAGTTACAAAAATTGAAAAAAGGAAAACTAAATATTATCAAAGAGATATCTACTAAAATTCATATTGATTTAACTGGGTTTAAGAGTAAATAATTCCTCCAGAGGAATCCTTAGAAGCACCTGTGACTGACGACAATATATTATTTAGCCCTTTAAGTTTTAAGGCGCCTAATAAAGCAAATATCAAAGCCTCTTTGTAGTCGGTAATTTGATTATTCGCCATTATTATTTCGCTTGTTGTTTGATTTTTTATACGTGAAATTAATGTTAAATTTTTAGCTCCTCCCCCACTGAATAAGACAGAATTTAATTGGTTTTTATTCAGAACTTTCGTGATTTGATAAGCTACATGCTCTGTAAAAGTTGCTATTTTAGATTCTATCGAGATAGAAGAATTATTTAAGATTGAATCCATATAGTTTTCAACCCACTCCCGACCTAATGATTTTGGAGCAGTTTTCTGGTAAAAGGATAAGCTGTTAAGTTCATTCAATAAATTACAATCTACACTGGCCTTAGAGGCTATTTCACCATTATAATCGTATTCCAATCCGATTTTGCGACAAAGTGAATTAAGAACAAAATTAACCGGACAAATATCAAAGGCTACACGCTTACCGGTTGGGTCATCAAAAGATATATTAGCAAATCCTCCTAAGTTTACGCAAGCATTGTAATCAGCAAATAGTAATTTATCGCCTATGGGCACTAGAGGCGCACCTTGTCCGCCTAGGGCAACATCTTGTGACCTGAAATCGGAGATTACTTTTAGTTTTGTGATGGCTTGAATATGAGCTCCATGACCGATTTGAAGCGTAAACTTCTTATTTGGTTGATGAAAAATAGTATGACCATGGCTGGCAATCGCATCAATTTGACTTAAGCTCTTTTCTTGAATAAAGGTATTAGATTTATGACCTAAATATTGACCATATTCCACGTCTAGATATATTAAGTCTGTAGCGGAAAGCAAATGTGCATGCGTCAATTTATATCGCCATTCTTCATCATATTCAAAAAATGAAGTAGCTATAATCTCCCATTTCAGTTGATCCTCTGAAAAGTCGAAATCAACACAAACCATGTCAATTCCATCCAAAGAAGTTCCGGACATGATTCCAATTATGCGCATGCTGTTCATGTCAAGATATTTTTAAGAAGCAGGATTGGGTTCCTTTTTATGAATGAATCTCGTCATTTTGATTCCCATGTCTAAGAAGATGATTTTGGCATTTCCATTTCGCTCGATATGATAAGAGGCTTCATTAATTTCATTGAGAATATCCTCTATGTTTGAACCATGAATAAAATTGGCAAAACCATCCCATTTGAAGGTTTCAGACTTAATTTGATTTAATACTAAATCAGGTGCGCCATAACTTTGAACTAATGCTTGTCTAAAGATATCTGCACAATAGCTCAAGAATTGTTTATGCTTTTCACGATCGTTCCAAGCGGCTATTTCTTGTGACCAATCATATATATCCACCAAAGCGGTAACATCTTTTTTGGCTCTAAAGGCATTTCTAACCCATTGAATAAAAAGCGTTTCGAAAGATTCAGATTGATGTAATAAACTTTCTAGTGCTAGTGATACATCACCTTGAGAAACCGCAGCGGCCTCTTCGGCTAAGTTGGGATCTACCGAGAATTGTTGTACTAAAACCTCCTCTACTTCTAGCTGAGATAAACTTGGAACTCTAATCAACTGACAACGAGATAAAATCGTTGGCAATAACTCCTCGGCTTTTTCAGAAATCATTATTATTACTGTCTTTTGAGGTGGTTCTTCTATTATTTTTAAAAGTTTATTAGACGCCGAAATGTTCAAGGTTTCTGGCAACCAAATAATCATCACCTTATAACCACCAGCATAACTTCTTAAGCTTAAGTTTTTTAAAATTTCTTTGGATTGCTCTACATTAATTAAACCTTGTTTACCATCAGCACCAATATGCTGAAGCCAGGCAAAACCATCTGCGAATTTATTTTGAGCAATAAAATCTCGCCAATCAGAAATATAATCCTTGCTGGTAGGTTTTCTTGGAACTTTACCGGTGGTGGTAACAGGATAAACAAAGTGTAAATCTGGATTTAAACCCGACATCACATCATTCTTGCATTTCTCTGAGTCGTCAGTACAAAGTAACCGACCGGCATACCATAGCGCGAGTGGCAGTGTTCCATAACCACATTTTCCACTAAACAACAAAGCATGACTAATTCTATCTCTCTCGATGGAATGATTTAATTCTTCTTGTAATTCTTTGTGGATATTCATTTAATCTGCTTGCTTTCTTAGGTGAGTCAAAGATAATTAAATTTAGTGGGTCTTGTTTCTCAAGCTATCCCATTGTGGGCTGAAGTATTGTCTTAGCTCTTCAATTTCCGCTGGGTTTATAAATTCTTCTGTTGGAAACCATGATTTAGGAAATAATTTACTCGCATATAAGATACTGTACCTAATTATATTAGCATACAAATTATATAAGAATCCTCTTGGCTTGGTATGCACTTCTAATTTCTTTTGAAACTGAATTTTATTGCTTAGTGCCCTTACTAATTTTAAAGAATCGGTATCATAAGAAACGTGTCTAGGATTCCAATTTACTTTCTCTAAATCTAAACTAGCTCCCGTATAATCCAATATTTCTTGTGTGAATTCTTGAGGATTAGCTTTTAAATCTTCAAAGAATAAAACCAAAGGTTCTTGGGTGAATTGCTCTTTTAGCAAAGCAATATATCGCTGATAATCAAAGTCAATTAATTTAAAATGGCCTTTATCTGAATGAATATCTATAAATTCTGTAAAGCTAATCGGATGTCCATTTTTCACAAATCTCTTGTAATTAGAAACGGCCCAACTACTGTGTTCTCGCAAGACAATAATCGGATAGGCTTGTGGATATTGAGCTGAAAACTTCTTCACCTCTTGCTCAAATTGTTGATCGAATTCTCTTGAAACCAAAACCCTTTCATCATGGATTTTAGGAAGCAATTTCAAGGCATGTCTATATTTTACCGTTGGCAAATAATAGATTCCCTTGAGTTTTGGGAAGACTTGATGCTGCAAAAAGGTAGAACCTGTTTTGCTTAAACCAACATGAAAAAATATTTTTTGTGACATTTATTGCGTTTTCACTTCCGCGGTTTAATATAAAATTAAAACTTTATAAAGACTTTATTTTCGCATGGAAACGAAGGCATTCATCAGTCCGTTAGTTGAACTATCATGGGATTTCACCTCATCTATAGAATTTAGTTCATTTAAGACTTTCTTTGCGAGCTGTTTTCCTAATTCCACACCCCATTGATCGAAACTGAATATGTTCCAAATCACACCTTGAACAAAGATTTTATGCTCATACATAGCGATTAAGCTACCCAATACTTCTGGTGTAAGTTTCTGATATAAAAATGAATTGGTTGGATGGTTTCCTTCGAAAACTTTATAAGGCGTTAAAAAATCTATTTGGTCTGGGGATTTCCCTTCCTTATTTAACTCTTCACGGACTTGTGCTTCTGTTTTACCAAAAGCTAATGCTTCTGTTTGAGCAAAGAAATTTGCCATTAATTTCACATGATGATCACCAGTAGGATTATGACTTTCGGCTGCTCCCAAGAAATCTGCCGGAATCATTTTTGTTCCTTGATGGATTAATTGATAAAACGCATGTTGACCATTGGTTCCTGGCTCTCCCCAAATTATCGGCCCGGTTTGATAATCTACTTTCTCGCCGTTTCTATCTACGGATTTACCATTGGATTCCATGTCACCTTGTTGTAAATAAGCAGAAAATCGATGTAAATACTGCTCATAAGGCAAGATAGCATAAGACTCTGCGCCAAAAAAGTTATTATACCAAATACCGATTAATCCCATTAAAACTGGAATATTTTCATTGAAATCAGCTTCTTTAAAATGAACATCTGTTTTATATGCTCCTTTTAATAATTTCTCGAAATTATCATATCCCACAGCTAGCGAAATACTCAATCCAATCGCTGACCAAAGAGAATATCTTCCGCCTACCCAATCCCAAAACTCAAACATGTTAGCTTTATCAATCCCGAAAGCTGTTACCCCTTCTTCGTTGGTAGAAAGTGCCACAAAATGCTTAGCTACATCAGTTTCCTTAGCTTCAGAATTCAAAAACCAATTCTTTGCCGTTTGTGCGTTGGTCATTGTTTCCTGCGTTGTAAATGTCTTTGACGCAATGATGAATAAAGTGGTTTCCGGATTTAAATCTTTTAAAGTTTCACTTATATGCGTTCCGTCGATGTTAGAAACAAAGTGTACATTTAATCTAGATTTATAATGTTTTAAAGCTTCTACCACCATCACAGGACCTAGGTCAGAACCACCAATCCCAATATTAACTACATCTGTAATGGGTTGACCAGAGAAACCTTTCCATGCACCAGAAATCACCTTTGCCGTAAAAAGTTTCATCTGATTTCTCACTTTCTCTACCTCAGGTAAAACATCTTTCCCATCTACTAGTATAGGTTCATCCCCAAAATTCCTCAATGCTGTATGCAGAACTGCTCTATCTTCTGTTTGATTTATATTTTTTCCGCTAAACATGGAGTTTATAGCAGATTTAAGATCACATTCTTCTGCCAATTGAATCAATAAATCTTTGGTTTCTTCGGTCATTCGATTTTTAGAATAATCGAATAAAAAATCATCGGATTTCACATGAAAATCCTGAAATCTTTTTTTATTTTGCTCGAATAAATCTCTTAACTGCGCTTCTTTTATTTCAACAAAGTGCGTTTGTAATTTTTTCCAAGCTTGTGTTTGGGTAGGATTTATATTTCTCATGTGATTCATTTTAAATGTTATAGCGATATTAATCTTTAATTCAATTTGAGTTTTGAACTAATTTTATGGCACAAAGTTAACATCTAAAAGGAAATTAGATGTTGATTCGTTATCAAGATTTATGGAATTAAGGTTTCCAGCTTAACTTTTTAATCTTAGGAATTGGTCCACTGCAACCAACACTGGTGTGACAAGCCAAGCATGAATTAACTACATTTTTATAAGCTTGTTCTTGTTCTTCTGGAGCTGCATTATATAAAGCTTTTTCTGATTCAATTAAGGCATTGGCAAAGTTTTCCCAACTTTCTGAGCGCATGGACTCATCCGTCATTTCTGCATCAATTATCTTATCAAATTCTTCAGGATAACTTCCCAAAGTTTCTCCGTTTTTAATTTTAATCTGAGCTTCATCTAATTGAGTATGCATATCCAGCATCAACTGAGCCATTTCAGATTTTTCATCTAAAACGTACTTGCTTTTCTTTTCCTGACAAGCTGAAAAGAATAACGTAAAACCAAGAACCAATAAAAATCTCATAGGTTTTATTTGATCAAAACTCCTTCAGCCTCAAAGTTGTAAACCATTTTAGGTTCAGTAATGGCAGCAATTTCTTCTTCAGATTTACCAGCATCTTTGGCATAATGTTGTTGATCTTCAACCGTCATTTCCTCTTTGTAAGCTTTTCCTTCTACAATGGCATCTGATTCAGCGATATCCTTAGGAACAAAGAAGTCATAATCTTTGAATTTAACCATGGTTTCTGTTTCTGGGTCTAATGCTAATTTCATCCAACATCCTTTTGCTTGACAAACTGAGTTCACCTTAGATGCAAACTTGATCGTTGCAGTATCACCTACTTGCAATTCATTGAATTTTGCCAGCATTTCTTCCTGAGAAATAGCGCCGTCTGCAGTGATTTCTTTACCAAAAGAAGCGTATTCATCAATCATTTTAACGTCTTCATTCTTTTGTTCACTACAAGAGAAAATAAAAGTGAAAACCATTAAGTAAGCAAGTAATTTCATAGTTGTAATATTAAGTATATAGCAAATATATTGTTTTCAAGTGAGTTTTAGATATTTTTTAATCGTGTATATCAATACCTTGCGTCATGATAGAGATTCCCTGTTGACCGCTTGCAGAAATCATAACCGCCTCGAACATTGGTTTATTTTCTGGGTTTCTTGTTGCCCAATGAAACACAAAATTACCTCCTGATCCACCTTGTTCATTGTCCTCACCTACAATAATCTCTACTGTTTCCATAGGAGCCACGTAAATAGTTCGGTCAAAATAAGTACGGATTAACTCACCATGGGTATCATAGTATTCAGATTTATTGATAAAAACCGAGTCAGTTAAGCTCGTATTTCTAATACTCAAAGTAGCAGTAAGTGGATAGGTTCGCTTTTCTGACCTTGCATAAATCTCTGTATAAACCGCCAAATAGGTATTACCTTCTGTGAGCACCTCCCCGTCTTTGTAGTTATATTTTCTGTGCATCCACGCATCGTTAATATCATCTTCAATATTACGAATCGCGCGTCTTCGAATTCGTTCTTCCTCTTCTAATAAAACTCTAGGTTTTGGAGGTTCGCATTGAATATTAACTAAAGCGGTGATTATGAATAAGAACCAAGCGTATTTCATGGATAAATTTCAGAATGAAAAGTTACAAAAATATATCTTATGCCAATAATCATCTTTAGAATTTATTTAGATTAATTAAAAATTAATTACATTTGTTTCTCATTCTAAAATAATTAACTGCTTTGACAAATCTTGCAGATTTAAAGAAAGGGGAAAAAGCTAAAATCTTAGGATTTAGCACTGAGGATATTCCTGCTAAATTTTTGGAGTTAGGGATTATCCCAGGAGAAGATGTTGAATTTCGATGTTCTGCACCCTTTAATGGACCTATTTGTATTTCTCTATGTAAAACAAGTTGTGTTTTAGCTTTAGGTAAGTCTGAAGCAAGCGCAGTTTTGGTGAAAAAAGAGAAATGATTTCGACTAAAGTTGCATTAATAGGAAACCCAAATGTGGGTAAATCAACATTATTCAATCGTTTAACAGGTCTAAAGCAACGCGTTGGGAATTATCCTGGAACGACGGTAGATAAACGTATTGGGTTTTTTACCGAAAATGGGCAATCTATACAGCTGTATGATTTTCCTGGCACTTATTCGCTCTATCCAAAAGCGGCCGATGAAGAAGTAGTTTTTGATATTTTAAGCAATCCTGAACATCCTGATTTTCCAGATAAGGTTTTTGTTGTAGGACATCCTTTGCGAATTAAACGTAGTTTACTGCTTTTTAAACAAGTTCAAGATCTAGGCATTCCTGTTAAGTTCGTTCTGAATATGATGGATGAGGCAGAAAGAGAACAAATTTCAATACGTATTCAGAAATTATCTGAAATTTTAAATACCCAGGTTATTCCGACAAATGCTAGAACTGGAGAAGGACTTGACCAAATTAAGGAAAGTATTTCAACGGATTTTGAAAGTAAACCTAGTCCATTCGAGATTCCTTTGTTGTATGTGAATCCCGTAAAAGAAATTAGAGAGAAGCTTAAATTAAAAAGTGATTATTTAGCTTTTCAATATGCTGCTCAACCCAATATTCTACATCTAACTGCAGAAGAAAAGTCTACGATAGAAAACATACGCAAACAAAATCATATGGTTCCTGCGCGAATGCAGATTGCCGAAACATTGTATCGTTATGATGAAATTGATGCCATTGTAGAGCAAGTAGAAAGCTCTTCAGGAGAACAGAAAAGGTCATTTTCTGAGAAATTAGATAATGTTTTAACCCACGGTTTTTGGGGATATATTATTTTCTTTGGACTCTTATTTTTAATGTTCCAAGCGATTTACTCATGGGCTGAAGTGCCTATGGATGCCATCGATAGTTTATTCGCCATGTTACAAAGTCAGGCACAAGGGATTTTAGGCGACGGACCATTATCGAGTTTAATTTCAGACGGGATTATTCCAGGAATTGGTGGAGTGGTGATTTTTATTCCACAGATCAGTATATTGATATTCTTCCTCTTGCTTTTAGAGGAATCCGGTTATATGAGTCGGGTGGTTTTCTTGATGGACAAATGGATGAAGCCTTTTGGTCTTAGCGGCAAATCTGTTGTACCCTTAATGTCTAGTGTAGCATGTGCTATTCCTGGGATTATGGCGGCGCGTAATATTGAAAACACAAGAGAAAGGCTCTTAACCGTTTTGGTTGCACCATTTATGACTTGTTCTGCGCGATTACCTGTTTATGCCATTTTAATAGCTTTGGTGATCCCAAAACATTCCTTCCTTGGATTTGATTTACAGGGAATTGTATTAATGGCGCTTTATTTATTAGGCTTATTTGCGGCTTTAATTTTTGCTTTTATTGGTAAGAAAGTCCTTAAATCTCAGTATAAAAGTTACTTGATTATGGAGATGCCCGCTTATCATGTTCCCGATTGGAGAAATCTATTTTTAGGTTTATGGGAGAAAGTATCTGCCTTTATTTTTGGTGCTGGACGAATCATTTTGGCGGTTTCTGTTATTTTATGGGTATTAAGTGTTTGGGGACCTGGAGAACAGTTTCAGAATGCTGAAGATATTGTTGCAAAACAATCCATACAAAATTCTTGGACAGAATCGGAACAGGCGCATCATTTAGAAGCTCATAAATTAGAATATTCCATGCTTGGGCATATCGGGAAAACCATAGAACCTGTTTTTAGGCCTATTGGTTATGATTGGAAGATTAGTATTGGGGTTCTTACATCCTTTGCTGCTAGAGAAGTCTTTGTAGGTACTATGGCGACGATATATAGCATTGGATCGGATAATGAGGATGAAACTCAAATTGTCCAAAGAATGCGAAATGAAAAGAAACCGGATGGTTCTTTAGTTTTCAATCTGGCTACTGGGGTTTCATTACTGTTATTTTATGCTTTTGCGATGCAATGCATGAGTACGTTGGCTATTGTTTATAAGGAAACAAAAACATGGAAATGGCCTCTAATTCAATTAGTTCTCATGAGTGGATTTGCTTATTTATGTGCTTTCTTGGCGTACAATTTGTTACAATAATAGTATGAATTGGGAATATTTAATTATCGGTATCGTCTTTTTAATTGCGCTTATATATTTATATAATCGTGTGATTGCTCCATTTGCTAAGAAAAGTGGTGGATGTAATAAAGGCTGCGGTTGTGGCCCAAGTATAGAAGACTTAGAGAAAAAAAGAAAATAGACGTAAAACATAGTTCCTGCCGAGGTAGGGACAGAAGCGGCATCTAATGCCGTGGATTGCTAAAATAATGTAAGTTTTTGCCTCAAGACAGACATTGCAAAATTAAAGCTATATTATCATATTAAAATGAACTTCAATTGCGGAATGACGCATCATCCCCATAATTTCGTTTAGCAATTTTAAGCCTTATTTAAGCAGTTTTTAAGTTATTTTTAAACCATTTTCTCATCAGAATCTAAATTCAAAGCTTGCCATGATGTAACGCGGAAGCAAGCGATAAGATGTAACCGATTGACTGATGTCACTAAGGCTATTTACTGTGAAAGTTGAAGTATTAAATAAATTCTTGGCCTGAAGTCCCAAGGTGAATTTATTTTCCATTAATTTATACCTAGCTGTAGCATCCACAAAATAATAATGATTATTCTGTTCTAAATTCCCAAAATAGTAATAGTCTAAATTGGTCTGGAAATCAAACTTTTCCGAAATATTAAAATAAGTATCTACAAATGAATTATTGTTCACATATTTATTTTTAAAACCATCGACTTCCATCCGTTGATGTGTGTATTTTGTTCCTACGTGGAAATTAAACAAAGCATTGAAGCCTGTACGAAATTCTAATCCATAGTTATAGTTGGAAGTTGTGATATTTCGTAGTTCGGAATTGTTTACTTGGTTGGCATAGCTACTTTGGAACATACCTCCTTTGAACTTAAGATTAGATGAAATAAATTTTAAATAATAATCTAAACTTCCGTTGAGCGTAAATGTTTTTCTATCTTTATAAGTGAGGTATTGTCCAACAGAGTAGTCCTGAGTTATTAAGTTATTAGAAGATAAATAATCAGCGTCCTTATTGTAAAATAAGTAGGTGTTGAACATGAGCTTGTCGGTCCATCTTCCGTAATGGTAGCTAAAGAACAAACTGCTTTTATTGAAAATCGCTGGCGTTGACAAGCCAAGGTTCAGGTTGTTATAGGCTGTAAGAATGTAATCGGCATTCAGGTAGCCAACAGGAGTTGAATTGGCGTTCCAGGTATAATTTGTTTTGAATTTATGTTTGTCGTTTAAGTCATAATCAATTCCAAAACTTGGGTTGATGCTCCAATCATTAGAGTGTTCAGAAATATTTAGATTATCATATTTTAGATCAAAGTTTTGAGCGCTTAATTCTCCGCGAAGACTCAGCTTCGCGTTTATTTTATAAATATAACTCGATTTTACATTTAAGTTATTTTCTGAGTATTGAATGTCATTAATTCTTGGGTTTTGAGAGAAATAAAGCAAATTATGCAAGTTTTGATTTTCTAATTTATTTTGAACATTGATTTCCAAAAGATTACCACTTTTCTTACGGTCTAAATATTTAAAATTTAAACCCAATAAATTCCCATGGTTGTTAGATTTCTGACGAACGTTTTCGGATGAATTAGATGGAGTGAAATCCCCAAAATAGTTGGTGTTGGTAAAATAATCTTGTTGATTTTCATCGTAAATAAATCTACCCTGCAAGATAATTACTTTAGTCTCTGACAGTTTTTGGGTGTATTGAATTTCCTGGTCAAATCGCTGGGTTTGTGTATTTACATTCTCCTGTAAATCAAGTGCATTAAAGTTTATTTGGCTTATATCATCTCCGTCTTTCGTATTATATTTCGAGCTGATTTCTAGGGTTTTATCCTTGTCGAAATCATATGAAACATCAAGTTTAGCAAATATATTTTGAAAAGCATTACGCAAACGATAATCTTCAATGTTTGTAAAATCCTCTTGATCTGGCAGATGATAGGATTGTACTTGTTGTCTGACAAAAGTATTTTCATCGGAATTAAAGAAAATTATGGGTTTTATTTTTAATTTCTCATTGGGATTAAAAATTGCATTTAGTGATATGAGCTCTTCGTTATTGATTTTGGTTCTCTCGTCTTTAAAACCTAATCTCATGCCTTGTTTGTGGATATATTGTTCTGTAGCAAAACCATCTCCTACAAAGTTATTTCCTCTGCTATTTGGGTTGATAAGATGGCTTAATCCGCCCGTTGCATCTTTTCCAATGTTGTTTAAATTGGTGAGAAAGTAGTATTTATTCTTCTTGCCAAAACTCATTAGATTGCCGCTGAGTTTATAATAATTTAAACTACTCACATCAATTCCCAATTCTGCATTGCCAAACCATTGGTTATTGGCGTCTTCTTTAAGCTTAAGGTTCAGCGCCACTTTTTCGCTTTTTTCTATCCCTTTTAGGTGTTTGTTGTTAGAATATCGTTGAATGAGCTCCACTTTGTCTATGGGATGGACAGGCATGTTTTTGGTAACGATTTTATAACCTTTTTCAAAGAAATCATCGTTCTCTATCATTACCTTCTCTACTTCTTGTTCCCCAACTTTTATGGTCCCATTTTCGTCCACCGTGAGCCCTGGAAGTTTTCTCAACAAATCCTCTACCACCTGTTCATTACCGTTTAAGAAGAAGTCTGCGTCATATACAATTGTGTCCTTTTTGGCGGTGATAGGCTTTTTGGCAATTGCAATGGTTTCGTTGAGCTGTATTATTTCTTTAGAAAATAAAGTTATGTCTTGTGTGATTTCTGCATCTAGCTTGTCTATTTTGATGGGGATCACTACCTCCTCATAGCGCAAAGAAGAAAAGATAAGATCGAAATT
>CAZKJO010000031.1:29819-31378 GCA_964553105.1 uncultured Weeksellaceae bacterium
ACAGCTTTTAATCTTCCTCCCACTCAAATTTTATTTCAATTCCCTTTCGTTCCACAGGCACAGTGGTTGACTGAACACTTTTTAAATTTACACCTTTAGGCAACCTACTAAGGATGCTAGCATCGATTTGGTTATCAGAATTCTCTTTTTTTTCTACGAACTGTTTCATGCTAAGAAAATCATGATGCTCAGGATATAAATTATTTGAAGCTATTGTTTTGTTTTCTTCAATTTTTGTGATCGTCCAATGATAAATATTATCTGTATCATAAATTTCTAAAATTAAACCTGGCAAACCATAAAATTTATAAGGCCCCATGGGAATTGGAATTTCTTTGGTAAACCAAGCGATGTAATCTCTTCCTCTGAAAGTTGTAGTTGCTTTCTGCATTACATAGCCATCAGATTCTTTGGTTTCATTGGTGATCTCCCAATCAAAACTAAGACTTTCTTTCACCCAATAAGAATCATTAAAAGTTAATTCTTGGGAGATAATAAATTCATTTAATTTATTATAAATCAATAGATTGTCAGTGTTTTTGGATCTCACAATAATTTCATTAGAGTCTTCATTAAACTCATTCTCTTTAATCCCTCCGAAATCTAAAATATAGTAAGAAATATTTTCGTTCGAATTTATAAATAATGATGTCGTGTGAGAATTAGGAAAATCAGTATTTAGATCAAGTGTGTAGGTAGCTAATAAATCAAAACTTTGAGCTATCAAACTAATACTACCAAGTAAATAGATAATTATTGCTTTCATATAATTTTACTCTTATGATAATCCAAAAATTAGAAGAAATTTTAGAAATTACCAATTGTTATGTTGACAAAATTCTTTTCAGATTTCTAGCCAAACGATCACACTCTTCTTGTGATTCTACATCGGCGAATACGAATGTATGTTGAGTTCCAGTTCTATTACCAATACCAAACCTATCCACACCATAAACTGTAACTACGCAATCACCAACTTCTTCCATCCAAATTGTTTCCTGTTTCACATCATGGATATTATTTTCTGAAATGGAATTAGCAAATGCAAACGCTCCCATGAACATTACTGCTCCAAATAAAAGATTTTTCATAAAAATATAATTTTAATTGTTATTATGAAAACAAAAATCTAAAATCTAAAACCAAATTTATTTTCTTTATAACAAGAAAAGTTATTAACGATTTAACTTTAAATGGAAAATTATAAAATTCATAATGTGAAAGCTTTTAATCTTCCTCCCACTCAAATATTTTCTCAAAACCTAGTCTTTTCATCTGAACCTTTTGTGCATGTACACCTTCAGGAGCTCGAGATTGAATTTGCCTGAGAATTTGAGACGCTTCGGCCTCATCTTGCTTTATAAATTCTTTCTGAGTAATAAAATTAGCCTTGGGTAGATTAAAGTTTATCATAAATTCTTCATCATTATTAAAAACTTCAATCTTACTTACTTCCCATCTGGTTTGGTAATCAGAAGTATAAACTTCTAAAATTAAACCAGGTAAGCCACCAAAAAGTTGTGCAAATCTGATGAAAATTGCTACAAAAACAAGGGAAA
>CAZKJO010000032.1:0-3306 GCA_964553105.1 uncultured Weeksellaceae bacterium
TCCTTTGGGTCTGAATACTGCCTTTTGCCATAGCTTTCCTCTATAAAGCTTGAACATCAACCAGGCTTCGCCAGGAAGTTTCATCTCTGCAAATAAGATCAATTTTCCTTCTTCTTTGTTAGCATATAATACACGCCAAAAATCAACTGCATCTCCATCATGTAATTGAGTAGGATGTCGTCGTCCACGTCTTAGACCAGGGCCGCCAACCATTTGGTCAAGAAATCCTCTAATTTTCCAAAGCCTTTGCCCATACCAACCTTGATCACCCCCAATGCTAAAAACACGTTCCAAACATTCCTCATAAGAATAATAAGTATGCTTCCTTAAATCCGTAAAACAACCCTCTTTTGGCACTTCCATAAACTGTTTTAAGTTGGTGTCATTTCTGCTGCTGATAAAGCTATCTTTCCAGCTAGAAACGATTTCCTGCGCCTGAATTTTAGACAATGTTCTCTCTAGCGACTCACGATAGGATATCGGTTGAACACCAGTAATTTCCTTAATTTTACTCAAACTTTCGGGTCTACATACCACTTCTATCTTCATGCTATCTACCAAAGATGAAGCTAACTTATAGGAAGTTGAGGTGACAAAGTATAACCAATAAGAAGACAATTTAGGTGTCATCACAGGAAGAGTAATAATCTTTCTATTCAAACCTCTCACGTCGCCGTATTCCATCAACATTTCTTTGTAGGTCAAAATATCATCACAACCCACATCGAAATTTTGATTGTAGGTTTCTTTATTAAATAATGATTTAATGAGAAAATCTAAAACATTAGCAATACCTATTGGTTGACATTTGGTGTTTAACCACTTAGGCGTTACCATGATTGGAAGCTTTTCTACCAAATCTCGAATGATTTCAAAAGAGGCACTACCAGATCCAATGATGATTCCAGCACGTAAGGCTGTGAAATTAAATTTAGCATCAGATAGTATTTTCTCAACCATTAATCGAGATTCCAAGTGCTTAGATAATTTATCCTGATTGGCCAAACCCGTTAAATAAATCGTATGCTCACAATTGGTTTCATTTACAACCTCCACAAAATTCTCTGCACAGGTGCGTTCCATTTCTTCATAATCATTGCTACTGCTCATTGAATGCATTAAATAATATGCACCATCAATGTCTTTTGGGACTGTCCCGAGAGTGGATTTATCTAAAAAGTCAGCTTCAATTACTTCAATTTGATCTTTGGAAATTCCATCTGGATAATCGAATCTGTCAGCGTCACGCGTACAGCAAACCACTTTGTAACCTTGTGAAGCAATTACGCTAATCATTCGTTTTCCGATGTACCCTGTTGATCCGGTAAGAAGTATTTTTTTCATAAAAAGAAGACTTTTGCTTTTGTCTTAGGTTTTAATATGGTTGATTTAATTCAACTCTGCTGGTAAATAAGTTTTAATATTTATATGGTTAGCTTTGATGTCATGTAGCAAACTATATAATCCAAAGAAGGTTCTGTTCATATATATAAAATGTTCTGAACCTCTATTACCATTAAACCTTTTGATTTCTCTACTTTTTCCATATTTCTCGCCAAGTGCATATATCTGTTGGAAGAAGTCTTCATCGGCAAAATCAAAGTTTTCTTCTCTGAATGGTCTAGAAAACAACGAAATCATTTCGTAAAATAACTTACTAAAGAATTCTAATTCCTCGGTTGAATCATCTTTCCTTAGAATTTCTAATTCAAACATTTTCTCCTGAAAGACGCTTGGATTATTAATGTTTTCTGGTTTAATTAATTCAAAATAAGGTGTGTAAAAATCTGATGGAATCTGTTTCATGCAACCGAAATCCAAAGCAATTAAATTCCCACCTTCAGAAACCAAGAAGTTACCTGGATGTGGATCAGCGTGAACTTTTCGCATATTATGAATCTGGTGCATATAGAAATTCCACAAGGCTTGTCCGATTTGATTGGCTAAGGCTGGATCGTTATTTTTAGCGGTAAATTCAGATAAATGTTCGCCATGCATCCAATCCATGGTGATAATTCTATCACTGCTCAGTTCGGGATAATAAGTAGGGAATTTCAAATGTTCGATGTGAGAACACTTCTCTGAAACTTCCATGCTTTGTTCTACTTCGAGAATATAATTCGTTTCTTCTAAAAGTTTGCTTTCAACTTCCTTAAAGTAACGATCTGAATCTTTGCCTTGTAAATTAAACATGCGAATGGCAATCGGTTTCACCAAAGCTAAATCAGACGAAACACTATCGGCAACACCGGGATATTGAATTTTGACAGCCAACTCTTTTCCATCCTTTTTGGCTTTATGTACTTGTCCAATACTTGCGGCATTCACCGATTCAGGATTGAATTCATCATAGATTTCTTGAGGTGATTTACCAAAATAAGTCTTGAATGTTTTGTTGACCAAAGGCGCCGAAAGGGGAGGAACAGAAAATTGAGCCAAGGAGAATTTATCTACATATTGCTGGGGTAAAATGCTTTTTTCCATGCTCAGCATTTGCGCCACCTTTAGCGCAGAACCTTTCAAGTTAGAAAGTCCGTCGTAGATATCTTCTGCATTAGATTCATTCAACTTAAATCTTGCGTCTTCTTCGTTTTGGGTGATTTTGTTTTTATAATAATTCAAATAATTCTTGCCGACTTTTGCGCCAGTTGTTACCAGTTTGGTCGCGCGAGATAATTTGGATTTAGGAATACTATTAATGGTTTTCATAGTTTGATTTTTAATGGGAAACTTAGCTTATTTAATTGGATTAAATTCCTTGAAAATAAACTTCCCAAAATCTGCAACATTTTTAAAAGCGCTAACATTGATTAAGTCAAAGCCAGCGTTTACTGACTTCTCAATAAATACATCGGTTTTCTCAAAATTGGCAGATTTATCATTTAGCCAAAATTTCAACGTACCTAGTAGATGTAGCCAAGCTGACTCCGCCATCACTTTTTCAGATGCTTTGTTAATGTCTTTTTGCTTGAAATCAATTTGTTCGATTTCTAAGTGATTGGCGTATTGTAGGAAAGCTTTTCTCAATCCTTTTAATTTCCCTAAATCTTTAAGCGATTGGCTACCAATGCTGTGTTGAACAAAGCTTCTATTCATTTTTAAATTTTCGAAAAATGTATAATAAAAACTTAGAATTTTATCTTTGGCAGGATAAAGCTCATAATCTTCTGAAGACTGTAAAGTTTCTAGAGTCGCCTCGAAAAGAGCCTCGTAGAAGTAATTTTCTATGGCTTCTAAATTGCTGAAATAATTATAAAACTCAGCTTCTTCTAATTGATGTGCTTGGCTAAATGAATAAACATTTTT
>CAZKJO010000032.1:3406-28985 GCA_964553105.1 uncultured Weeksellaceae bacterium
TTTTTAACAAGCCAGATTCTTTTATTTCCTAGAAGACTTAAATCAATACCAGCTTGAGTCTGGATTTCATAGGTTACATGATAATACCCGGTTGATGGAGCAATATAATATCCTGTATTACTATCGATATTATTACCACCGATGTTTGGAGATAGATTTCTTAAGTCGATGGGAGCAAATTCGTTTAAACCACCTAGACCAATCAATGTAAATCCACCTTCTGCTGAAACTGAATAAACACTTTCCCCCAAAGTCGTGTCGGTGCTTTGATTATTCCATTGATCATTATTATAATAGTAATAGCCTACAGAATTAATTGAAGCAACTTGAGGTTCAGGGTTAACCGGTTCAGGTTCTATCTGAGATATAAAAACTAGATCACCCTTTGAAATCGTTGAATAATCTAATTCATTTGCTTGTTCCTTGGTTAATTTAAGCACCTTTTGCATACCTATCCATTTTGTGCCGTCAAAATAATAATAACCATCATTAGTTACACTAAATGTCTGCGGTTTGTCACTCGCATGATTCGTAACGGCTTGAGTTACATAAACAATTGCACCTGTTTGTTCGATTGAATAAGTTTTATTCTGAAGTTGATCGCCCGTAATTCTTGGAGCGATTAAACCATCCATGCTTGTAACTTCTGTAGGCGCACCTTCAATATCTAAAGTTGCATTTGGCGTTTCAGTATTAATACCTACTTGCGCATTCAATAAACTGATAGAAATAAAAAATAATAAGTAAAAGATTTTCATAATAATAAATTTTAGAGGTTATTATTATAAGAGTCATCAAAAATCACACCATATTATTAAATTTTAACACTTAAATTAATGATTAGAAATGTTTAAAATTTGACTAATTAAAAACTAGATTGTCGAATGAACTAATAAGTTAAAAAGGAATTTGTTAGAACATGAAAACTAATTCAACACTCAATTTGTCTGAATCCATTTCTTCATTTTCTTGGAAGAATATCAATTGATTGTTGGTAAAATACCATTCATAATCCACGCGTAGAATAGAATGAAATGGCAATTTGCTTAAACCCAGTCCTAGACCTAAACTCAATCTTTGAACATCAAAATTACCTTCGTTTTTATTTTGATCCATAAAATCATATCGCGCTGCTGGAATAATATGTTTCACGATATTATTTTCATCTAAGGCAAAAGCATAACCACCTTGAATGTATGCAGAAAGCAAGTCGTAATCATTGGTTTTATCTTCTCTTATCATAACTTCTGATTCCACCTTCCAAAGTTCCTTACCATATCTAAGGTCGGCACCGTACATCAAGTAATGCTGAAATTCATCTGGAACATCGGTCAAACGATAGTTATCATAAACCTTAAACGTTGATCGCAAACCTTTCATTTTACCTAAAGTAAGACGTCCTGCATAAGATTGTTTGCTAGACCATTTAGAAGAATTGGCTGAGTTGCCATTAAAAACAGCAAGCTCTAATTTTGTAGGAATAGGGAGTTGATCGGCTTTATAGGTGGCCATTAATCCTATATCACGTGAGCTTACAAAATATTTTCCTAAGAATGCTCTATTGGCGAACATCATTGTTCCAGGATCGGTGATGTAGCTATTGAATAGTGGCAAACTAAATTGTCCTAATTTTAAACTTAGATTTTCGGTAGCATCATAAGCACCATAAGCATCCAATACTTTGAATTCACCTTCATCGCTTAGCTCGACTTTAGCTTTATAATGTAATTTGGGTTTAATATCACCTTCTATTTCTAATCGAGAATTACGAATGACAAATCTAGATGTGTTAACGTCTGTTGCCCATTCATATTTGCTTTTTAAAACACCTCCAAATTTGAAGTTTGGATATCGTATGGAGTCGTTTTCTTGTGCCAGCACACAAGTAGATATATGAATTATAAATAAAGCGCTAAACAGATGTTTTCTCATAAAATAAAATTAAAGTAGAAAGTTTAATAGAAATAGTTTGGCTTTCAGCTTTTTAATAGAAAGTTCTAGGTTTTTTCTTGTTTGCTTCTCTTTCTTTCTCTTCTTGTTCTTTGGTTAATGGAGCCACTTTCAAGAACTTCTCTGATTGTTCTATGGCATCCATGATTTTAACAATTAAATCATTTTTATTTTCGTTTTCGTAATCGATTTCTAAAGGAGCTTTAAAGCGCATACTTTGTTCTACGCCCGTTTTTTTAATAACCAAGCCTTTCTTATCAAAGGATCTTCTGAAACCATCAATAACTACCGGAACTACGATAGGTTTCGTTTCTAAAATAAGATGTGCTGTACCTTTTCTACCTGGAGCAAAAGCCTTGGTAGTACCTTGTGGGAAGGTGATCACCCAACCATGGTCTAAAGCCTTTTTGATATTATCGATTTCACTTAAATCAACACGGCGTTGAACGTTTTTACCATTAGCTCTCCAAGTTCGCTTAACCGTAATTGCGCCAGTATAGGCAAAAATCTTAGTAAGCAAACCTTTGTTCATGGTTTCCTTGGCAGCGACATAATACATGTCAACAACGGGATTCAATAAATAGACAGGATTATTAATAGAATTTTCGAAACCATTCTGAACACTACAGAACACGTGATACATAGCAAATACGTCGGCAAAGTAGGTTTGATGATTAGAGACGAAAAGCACATTGGTCTTTGGAAGATCTTTTAAATGTTCAGTACCGGTAATTTTAAGTTTGTTAAAGCCATTATATCTACGATATGAGATGATTCCAAAAATGAATATCAAATAACGCTTGATAAAGTACCAATGCCCGAATGCATCATAAAAAATTGTCTTCCTTTTTGCCAAAATTCTTTTGTATTGGTAAGCTTACAAATGTAGGGAATTTCTACTAAATTGGTAGAATTCATTCAGCATCATTGCCGTGGCTCCCCAAATATTTATATCATGATTAATGCTAAATGCAGGTACTTGATAGTTAGCGCCATGGTGGTCTAATACTAGATTTATTTTCTGAGGATTGGTCAAAAAATTATAAAAATCAATGGGTATGATTTTTCTTACCTCATAGTCACAAGGGACGAAATCAGGTTCTTGATGGTAGAGTCCAACATAAGGATATACCAAAAAGTTACTGGGCGGGATAAATAATTCTGTTAACTCTCCTAAGATTTCGATACCATTGGGCTCGGCATTAATTTCCTCATAAGATTCTCTAATGGCGGTTTGAGCTAAATTAGCATCTTCTTTCTCTACTTTTCCACCTGGAAAACCAATTTGATTGGAGTGAACACCTTTGTAGGTATTTCTGTGAATTACTGGAAATTTTAAAATTCCGTTTTCTTCGTATATAAGAATTAATACAGAGGCAATACGAGGTTTTTTTAAATCAAACCTACCACTGTCCACCAAATTCTGACGATCGGGTGGGGCCATTTCATATTGAGCTTTCCAACCAGGAATCTGGTTGAAATCTAATTGTTCTCTTAAAGTGTCAAAAGTGATTTTCATCCGCTGGATTTCCTTGTAAAATTACGAATTTTATGACGAAAAAAAACCGGAAATATTATTTCCGGTTTTCTAATCTATGCTTTATAAATTATTTATTTCTTAGCATATGTTTCAGCCATTTTTAATGCTTTTAAAGCATCAACTACTTTGGCATTAATAGACATCCCTTCTAAAGCTGGATGTGCATTTCCTGATTCAATCAAGATTGTACGTAACTCAGAAGCAGTTAGTCTTGGGTAGTAACTCCAAACAAGAGCAGCAACACCAGCTACTGCAGGGGCAGCCATACTGGTACCTTGTGCCCAATCATATGTGTTCTTAGGAACAGTAGAGTAGATTTCTACACCAGGCCCGAAAATGTCGACTTGTTGTTTACCGAAGTTAGAGAAACTAGCTTTGATTTTATCATTGTATCTAGAGCTTGCTCCAACTGTTAACCAAGAGTTACTCCACTCTTTACCATCTCTGTAGTTGGTAGGGAAGTTAGACTCAACATCGATATCCTTGTTGTCGTTTCCAGCAGCGTGAACCATTAAAACACCTTTGTCTGTTGCATATTTAATGGCATCCCAAACCAATTCCTTTTCTGGAGAGTATGCTTTACCAAAACTCATATTTAAGATTTTTGCACCGTTGTCTACGGCATATCTAATTGAGTTAGCGATATCTTTATCTCTTTCATCACCATCTGGAACAGATCTAACTGCCATAATCTTAACGTTTCTAGCAACACCATCAATACCAATTCCGTTTCCGTTTTCAGCACCAATGATACCTGCAACGTGTGATCCGTGGAATGAGTCTGGACCATCAACGTCTGCATTACCGTAGTATTTTTCTGTTTTGTCCTCGTAGTTGTCACCTACAATATGTCTTGAATCAAAATCAACATTATAATGGTGATTCATTTGGCCTTTGTAGTATTTTAAAGCTTTATCATCTTTTAATTGATCTTGTAGGTCCGCTAACATTTGAGCAGGAGTTTGTCCGAAAACTTCTCCAGCTTTTTCTGTTCCAGCAGCCATCATAAAGCTATTTTTTAAAGCCATTACTTGTTCGTTGCTAGAGTTAAAACTCTTAAGGTCGTTTACAGTAATTGTTTTGTCAGCTCCGTACTCGTCTGCAAAAGTTTGGAACATGTTCAACATGCCTTCGATTTGCATTTCGTAGTTAGCAACCGTTGCTTTAGCCTTAGCTAAGGCTTCTTCAACTTCGATTTTCATCATTTTGTACTCCTCGTATTTCTCAGGGTACTTCTTCTTATTAGTTTCGTTGGTAAATTCGTCTGGAGATTCAAACATATCCATTCCTTTCTTTACCAAACGAGTTACTTCTAATTGATCTTCGTTTACATGTGAACCATCAGCGCCTCCGATAAAGTTCCATCCATGTACATCGTCTATGTATCCGTTTTTATCGTCGTCAATTCCGTTTCCTGGAATCTCATCTTTGTTAGTCCAAAGTACGTTTTTCAAATCATCGTGGGTAATTTCAACACCACTATCGATAACAGCTACAATCACAGGGCTTGCCTTTAGGCCTTTGCTTTCTGCGTACTCATAAGCTGCTGTACTTGCTGTACCATAAATACTATCGGTTGCAAAATTGGCGTGGAACCAATTTCTTTTTGCTAATTCTTCGTCACTAGGTTTTTCTACTTCTTGTGCATGAGCAAAGAAGAAGGCACCTACCATGGCGAGTGATAATGTAATTTTCTTCATATTTTAAATTAAATTGTTTAAATAAATTTTGGACTGTGGTCCTTCGTTACAGATTAAATCTATGATGCTTAAATTGGGAATAAATTCCATTTTTTCTTCAAAAACTTGAGGATAAGCTGGATTTTTAAACGCATTTGATTTTGCATTATAAGTATCTCTATAATCCTTGTTATAGTCTGTTGAGTAGGCTTCTGTTGTACTCAATTTCTTATCCACCTGCAGTATTGTCAAAAGTCGTTCCATAATTAGATAATTAAGGTCAAATAAATAGGTAGGACGCGATTCTAATATGTCTGCAAAATAATGTTCGTAGAACTCAAAGTAGGGCGATCTACGATAAGCCGCTTCCAAGGATTTAAAATGTTCTTTGGGCCAATCTTCGGCGTAAGAAATCTTAATATCCTTGATTTTTCTTGTAGCGTTATTTTTTTGCGTTGGAATATTCAGCATCTGCTTACCGTTGGCGCTGAGGATATAGCAACGGTTTCTATAAGACTGTTTCTGCATGTTTTCAAAACCATCGATCATGGGAGACTCTTCTTTAATAAAATCAGCCATGTACTCAATAGGAGGGAAGTAATATGCAGTAAAAACTGAACTCATAGTTTTTAATTTTTAAATCTTTTTAAAATTGATTTAGTCTTTCTTTTTCTTGAAAATAAACTCCCATCCAAAGAAAACAGCTAATAGAATTCCACCAATCCATAAATAACTTGTCTTGTTTGGATTGTCGTTATTAGGAATAGTAAACCAACGATCCCATTGCCATCCGCTCTTAGGTTCAAATCCAAAAGCTTGGTTTAAATTAGCCCATAAAAAGATAGGTTTACCAATGATGTGATCTTCTGGAGTGAATCCAAAGAATCTTGAATCTAAAGAGTTATGGCGATTATCTCCAATCATAAAGTAGTAGTCTTGCTCAAAAGTATAGTCAGAAACTTCCTTTCCATCTAATTGTAAAACGCCATCTCTTAACTCAAGATTTTTACCTTCATATTTCTTAATAACATCGATATATTTAACTAAATTCTCAATGTCTTTTACATTCACAGTCATTCCTTTAGCTGGAATAGTTAGTGGACCATAGTTGTCAACATTCCATTTTTCGCCTTTCGGGAAAATGTTCGGACTAGGCGCATCTGCCGGTTGAACAATCCACGTAGACTGAATTGCATTAGGAAGAGCTTTCAACTGATTAAACATATCATCAGTTACACCAAAGAAGTCATATTGATATCCACCCTCAAATGCTGAAACACGATAGTCAGTTTCTACTAAGCCATAAGTATCCACTAGGAATTTTGGACTTAATTGAGTACTATATTGTATCGAAGCTGAATGCTGTAATAAGGCGTCTTTCTTTGGTTCGAATTTTTCGTTATTCACAAATAAAACTCCTTCGCGCATTTCGATTACATCTCCTGGTTCACCAACACATCGCTTAACGTAGTTGTCTTTGCGGTCGATAGGTTTATAAATTGAGTCTGTAGGGAAATTAAATACAACAATATCATTTTTCTTAACCTTATCCCATCCTGGAATTCTTGTATAAGGTAGTTGTAGTTTTTCTACGAATAAATTTCTTGAGAATAAATCAGAAAAAGGAACAGAAACAGGCGTGTTTGGAAGTCTAGTACCGTAAACATTCTTACTTACAAATAGTGCATCACCAATCTTCATGGTGTTTTCCATAGACCCTGTTGGAATAATCATGGGTTGCACAAAGTAGGTGTGAACAATAGTAGCTAAAACTACCGCGAATAATAAAGCAGAAATAAGTGTTTCTTTTCTTTCTTCTGGACCCGTATAATCTGGTTTTTCAACGTAATTTAGATAATAGATATAGAATCCAAGGGTAACAATTACTAAAATTGCATCGCCGATTCCTCTCTTACCATAGCTTCGAATGAAATCTACCCACATCACCATTATCATAATAGGGGAGATGATAGGTAAGAATAGTAAAATCACCCACCATTTAGGTCTTTTCATGATGTCGAGCATCACAACGGCATTATAAACTGGGATAGCAGCTTCCCATGCTTTTCTTCCTGCTTTTATGTATAGTTGCCAAGTTCCGGCAAAATGTATGACTTGAACGATTAAAAAGAAAATTAACCAATCAGACCAAGTACTTAACCACATATATTCTAATTTTTTTTATTGGTAGTGAATTTTAGATGTTTGTTACATTCCCAAAACATCCTTCATTGTAAAGACCCCTTTTTTATCATGAATAAACTCAGCGGCTTTCAAAGCACCTAAAGCAAATCCTTCTCTAGAAAAGGCGGTATGTTTTAATTCGATAGCATCGTGGTAAGACTCATACTTAATCACGTGTTTGCCAGGTACATCATCTATTCTAAATGCATGAATAGGAATAGATCTTTCTTTTCTTTCTCCGTTTAATTCCCAGAATTGATAATTGCTTTCTAGTATGATTTTCTCTGCTAAAGTTATGGCAGTTCCACTTGGTGCATCTAACTTTTGCGTGTGATGCGTTTCTTCTATAGAAACATCATATAATTTATGATCTTTCATCATTCGGGCTGTCTGTTGTGCAATGGCAAAGAACAAATTAACACCTAAGGAGAAATTAGAAGCGTATAAAAAACTTGAATTATAAAGATCAACTTTCTCTTGAATCTCCGGAAGTTTATCTGTCCAACCCGTGGTTCCACATACGGTTGGTATGTTACTTCTTAGGAGTACATTAATGTTTTTGTAAGCTGCTTCAGGTTTGGTAAATTCAATCGCTACATCAGGTCGAGTGTCGATTAACATAGAATGAGTTGGTTCCTCATTTGTTTTTAAAACAATGCTATGTCCTGCTTTTTCAGCGAGACCTTCAATGGTTTTACCCATTTTTCCGTATCCAATCAGTGCAATTCTCATAATTTACTTAAGGTTTAATGTTATAGCCAAACCAAAATTAGTTTGACCTGTGCCCGGATCTATAAATGCGGTCGGATCAATGCTTAAATCACGATCACGTCTGATTTCATATAAATGTGCATCAACGGTAGCGTCCAAGACATTTAGCGCATAAGCAACCACGGTCAGTGCAATGGCATAATCTCTATTTCTGCGCATATCATCTTGAATAGCCCCCAATCGATCTTTATCAAAAATACCAACATAAGGATGTTCTTGACCTTCTAATTCAGCCAAAAACGCATCGCGATAATGATGGTATCTACTATTGTAATGTATTGTTACCCCAACGCCAGTACCAATCAATCCCCAAACTATAGGAGTTTTCCAGTACTTCTCGTTGTAAATCTGTCCCATTCCTGGTAAGACAGCAGAGTATAATGAAGCCCTTACCGGATTCTTAATAATTAATTCGTTGTTCTCAACTGCAACATCTCCAGTGATTTGAACTGAATCATTGGATACTTTTTGTGCTTGAAGCAACAAGCTGATAAAAAAGAATATTACAGTGAAGTATCTCATTTCAGTAAATCTTTAATTCTTTGAAAATCAGCATCAGAATTAAAGTTTAAAATTACTTTTCCTTTTCCGTTATTGCTTCTTACGATTTCGACTTTGGTGTCTAATCTATCGGTCCATTCTTTCTGAGATTTCTTAAATTCATTCGGTAGAACCGCTTTTTCTTTAGGTTTGCTTGGGTTTTTATGCGACTTGATTAATTGCTCGGTTTGTCTAACAGATAAGCTTTTACGAATAATTTGTTCGTAAATCTCTAGTTGTTTGTCAATGTCGTCAACAGAAATTAAAGCTCTACCATGTCCCATAGAAATCATACCGTCTCTAATCCCCGTTTGAACAATAGGATCTAATTTTAATAAACGCAAATAGTTGGTTACCGTACTTCTGTCTTTCCCAACTCGTTGACTCATTTCCTCTTGCGTTAAGTCAACTTCGTCAATAAGTCTTTGATAGGTAAGAGCAATTTCAATAGCATCTAAGTCTTCACGTTGGATGTTTTCCACCAATGCCATTTCCAGCATTTCGCGATCATCGGCTAATCTTACAAAGGCTGGAATCCTCTCTAAACCATTTAGTTGTGAAGCTCTAAACCTTCTTTCACCAGAAATTAATTCGAAATTATCTCCAACTTTCCTAACGGTAATAGGTTGAATTACACCCAATTCTCTAATGGAATCAGCTAGTTCTTGTAATGCTTTGGGATCAAAATGAGTTCTAGGCTGATTTGGATTTGGGATAATTCTCTCAATTGGAATTTCAATAATATTCCCAACCAATTCTTTAGCTCCTGTATCTTTTACAGAATTTGCTTTCTCACCACTTTCGCTTAACAAAGCGGATAATCCTCTACCTAATGCTCTTTTCTTCTCCTTTGCCATTATATCGAATCGTTATTGTTCTTCAAAAATTCGTGTGCTAAATGTAAGTAATTTTCAGCACCTTTACTATCTGCATCGTATTTAATGATGGATTCACCATAACTAGGTGACTCACTTAATCGTACATTTCGATTGATAATCGTTTCAAATACCATATTCGGGAAGTGTGTTTTAACTTCCTCCACCACCTGATTGCTCAATCTCAATCTCGAATCAAACATGGTCAATAACAATCCTTCGATATCCAATTTTGTGTTATGATGCTGCTGTACTCCTTTGATGGTATTCAATAATTTCCCTAATCCTTCTAATGCAAAATATTCACATTGGATGGGGATAATTACAGAATCCGCCGACGTTAATGCGTTCAGCGTAATCAAACCTAAAGATGGAGCGCAATCAATAAAGATATAATCATACTCATCTCTCACGGATTCTAATGCAAGTCTCAATAAGTGCTCGCGATTATCAACATCAACAAGCTCTATTTCGGCCGCCACTAAATCCACATGAGATGGAATAATATCCAAATTAGGCGAATCGGTTTTTAAAATAACATCTTTAGCAGGTAGCACATGCTCTAATAGCTCATAGGTACCATGCTCCAACGTTTCAATATCAATCCCTAAACCAGAGGATGCATTGGCTTGTGGATCAGCATCAATCAACAATACCTTCTTCTCCAGTATTCCTACTGCAGCAGATAAATTAATGGCTGTAGTTGTTTTACCAACACCTCCTTTTTGGTTTGCAATGGCAATAATTTTACCCATAATATACAATGAATTACAAAAATAAGACAATTTGCGCAGGTGGCTCAACCCAAGTAGGACTACTTTTCAACATTTAAACTAAAGTTCTCCACGTTTTAGGCTTAGCCGATGAAATCAAGCTACTTATCTTATTTGTTAATGAAAGTTAAACTATTCAATTTAATAAAATATGAGCTAAGCTAAATCTGTAGTATTACTCAAATCTAAGATTGTGATAAAGCTTCAAATTGATATCTTTGTTGACCATGACGAATTGGTTGGCTCAAGATAAAAGATTTTTTTTACTAGTGTTGCTTATGCTGACAGTATTGGTGCTTTCGCTTGTACTCGGAAGTTCGTCTTACGCTTTGATGGATTATTTTAATTTATTTGAAAATGAACCACTTAAGAAAATTGTTTTTCAGCATCGTTTACCAAGAACCATCACTGCTTTATTAACTGGAATTGCCTTGCCATTGAGTGGATGGGTTTTACAGGAGTTTTTTAGAAACCCGTTGGCCGGACCATCTATTTTAGGAGTAACATCATCCGCAGGCCTTGGCGTTGCTATCGTTATTGTTTTGGGAAGCTCTCTTGGGTTGGGGAGTTTTATTTTTGAACCTGGATTGTTGATTGTTGGAGCTCTGCTTGGAGCTTTACTTGCTATGTTACTTTTAATTTCAATTGCTAAACAATTATCGTCAACTAATGCCATGATTATCGTAGGTTTTATGATTGCAACCATAGCAGGTGCTTTTATAGAAATACTTCAATACTTTTCAAGCGCTAAAGAATTGAAATCCTATGTTTTATGGGGGTTTGGTTCTTTAACGGGTTTAAGTATTAAGCATTTAATATATTATGCTGTATTTGTGTTGGTTGGGATGTTTTTTATTGTGAAAAATATTCCATCATTAATTAGGATGCAACTCGGCGAATTATATGCTCAAACCATGGGTGTAAATCTTAGATCTTTAAGAATTCAACTGATTATAGCATCGTCAATTTTGGCAGGTGTAGCTACAGCCTTAGTCGGGCCGATTGCTTTTATAGGGTTGGCTGTTCCACATATTTGTAGAATGTATCTTAAAACTTCAAATTTTTATCAATTGTTTGCCTACAATATGGTAGTTGGCGTTATTTTAATGACAGGTTTTGGCTTGTTGGCTGAGTTATTTCCCGGAGGAGCTTTACCTATCAATGTAATTACGGCTTTATTCGGTGCTCCGATTGTGTTAAGTATTGTGTTTCTCAATAAAAACCAAATATCATGAGTTTGTTGAGTATTGAGAAATTGTCGATTGGGTTTAAGGAAGCTTTAGTTGAAGATATAAATCTGGAGTTAGAGAAAGGGAAATTAATCTTCTTATTGGGCGAAAATGGAAGTGGGAAATCCACTTTTATGAAGACCTTATTTAAGATAATTCCTCCTTTTGCTGGTCAAATTAAATATAGAGGAAAAGATATTCAAGAGATAAATGCGAAGTTATGGTCGCGAACCTTGTCGGCTGTATTTTCACGCATCGGGGTGGTTCCTATGATTTCAGTGAATGAATTAATAGAAATAGGCTCTTCTCAGCCTGATATGGACTTAAAATCTAATGTGATTCAATTGTTAGAAATCGAAAATTTATTAGATAAGTATGCTAATGAAATAAGCGACGGCCAATTGCAAAAGGTAATGATAGCAAGGGCTTTATTGCAAAACACCGATTTTGTTTTTTTTGATGAACCCACCGCACATCTAGACTTTAAGTCAAAATCACATGTTTTTCAATTGTTGAGAAATCTTGTAGATTCAACAGAAAAGACATTTATTGTTATTACACACGAAATCTTATATGCCCTCGAAATGGCAGATGAAATTTGGTATATTAATAATGGTAAATTATATAAAGGAAGCTCTGAAGAAATTGATACTAAGTTTCAATTACGAGAACAAATTTTAAATTTAAAACAAAATGAAAGTTAAAAATATAATCATCACAGGAGGAAGTAGAGGAATCGGAAGAGCCTTAGTAGAAAAATGCTTGAATGAGGGGCATAATGTTTTTGTTATTTCTAGGTCTGAAGATTTATTAAAAAAGATTGCTGACATTTCCAACGATGAACAATTTAGATATGCGCCTTTAGATTTGGCTACAATAGAAGATTATAGAGATATCCATGATTATATATATGATTGGGAGACGGTAGATGTATTATATAATAATGCTGGTCTTTTAATCAAAAAACCATTTCAGGAACTTACAGCTTCTGATTTTCTGGCGAGTTATAAGGTGAATTTTTTAGCGCCAACCATGTTGATTCAGAGTTTGTATTCAAAATTTACAAAGGACTCCCATATTGTTAATATTACAACAATGGGCGCAGTGCAAGGATCGGTTAAATTTCCAGAACTTTCAGCCTATGGATCATCTAAAGCGACTCTGGTGACGTTATCTGAAGTTTTAGCACAAGAATTTGGCGAAGAAGGACCAAGTATTAATTGTGTAGCCTTGGGAGCTGTTCAGACAGAAATGCTAGAAACTGCTTTCCCAGGGATTCAAGCGCCAGTGCAACCACATGAAATGGCCGAGTATTTATATGATTTTGGTTTAAAAGCCCATCAATTTATGAACGGTAAAATTGTTCAATGTTCATCGACGACACCTTAATCCAAATTTTAAACAAATTAAAGTAAAAGGTCTGATTTAATTATTTATTGATAAAATCACTACTTTTGCCGTCCCAAAATCTTACCCATGTCAAAAACCTTACTTAAGGAGATAAATAAAAGAAAAACCTTTGGAATTATTGCGCATCCAGATGCTGGTAAAACAACCCTGACTGAAAAGTTACTACTATTTGGTGGTGCGATTCAAGAAGCAGGAGCTGTTAAGTCCAACAAAGTTAAAAAATCTGCTACTTCCGACTTTATGGAGATCGAACGTCAACGTGGAATTTCCGTTGCAACTTCGGTTTTAGCCTTTGAATATAGAGGTAAGAAAATCAATATTTTAGATACGCCTGGTCACAAGGATTTCGCGGAAGATACCTTTAGAACCTTAACAGCAGTGGACAGTGTAATTGTTGTAATTGACGTTGCCAAAGGGGTGGAGGAACAAACCGAGAAATTAGTGAAGGTTTGTAGAATGAGAAATATTCCAATGATTGTTTTCATCAACAAATTAGACCGCGAGGGTAAGGATGCGTTTGATTTATTAGATGAAGTTGAGCAAAAATTGGAGTTAAATGTAACACCACTTTCTTGGCCGATCGGAATGGGAGATAGGTTTAAAGGGATTTATAATATTTGGGAGAAGAATATTAAACTATTCTCTGGCGAAAACAAACAAAAGATTTCTGACGGTATCGAAATCGAAGACCTAGCGGATGAAAGTTTAACGGAACTTTTAGGTGAGGAAGATGCTGAAAATTTAAGAGAAGAAATTGAATTGGTGACAGGTGTTTATCCTGATTTTGATAATGATGAATACTTAAAAGGTGAATTACAACCTGTATTCTTCGGTTCTGCATTAAACAACTTTGGAGTACAAGAGTTATTAAATGCTTTTATTGATTTCGCACCGAATCCACTTCCAAAAGAAAGTGAAACCAGAATTGTAAGACCCGAAGAGGAAGCATTTACAGGATTTGTATTTAAGATTCACGCAAATATGGATCCTAATCACAGAAATAGATTAGCCTTTGTTAAGGTAGTTTCTGGAACTTTCGAAAGAAATAAACCTTATTTACACGTTCGATTAGGTAAATCAATGAAATTCAGTGCGCCGAACGCCTTTTTCGCCGATAAAAAAGAAATTGTTCAAGAGAGCTATCCAGGTGATATTGTTGGTTTACATGATACCGGAAACTTTAGAATTGGAGATACCTTAACAGAAGGTGAGGATTTAAGTTTCAAAGGAATTCCAAGTTTCTCTCCAGAGCATTTTAGATACGTTAACAACTCAGATCCAATGAAAGCGAAGCAATTCGAGAAAGGAATTGATCAGTTGATGGACGAAGGTGTGGCACAGTTGTTTACGATGGAGTATAATAACCGTAAGATTATCGGAACAGTTGGAGCGCTTCAGTTTGAGGTGATTGAATACCGACTTGAGCATGAATATAGCGCCAAGGTTTCTTATGAAAATATTAATATTCACAAAGCTTGTTGGGTAGAAATTAAAGACGAGAAATCTCCTGAATATCAAGATTTCTTACGTGTTAAACAAAAATATCTAGCACGCGATAAGTACAATCAATTGGTGTTCTTGGCAGATTCTGCCTTTACCATACAAATGACTCAAGAAAAGTATCCTTCTGTGAAGCTACATTTCGTGAGTGAATTCTAAGAAAAATTAAGATTGTAATTTAGATCCAAAAGACAAATCACCTGCATCTCCTAATCCTGGGACGATGTAGTTTTTGTCATTCAATCCATCGTCGATGGCTCCACACCATATGGTAACATCGGGAAACGCTTCAGCCAATTTTTCTAAACCTGGCTTAGCCGCAATTGCACATAAGATGTGTACCGAACTAGGTTTTCCTAATGCTAAGATTTCTTTTAAAGCTTCTACTAAAGAAGCTCCAGTAGCAATCATTGGATCGGTTATAATCAATGGACGGTCGGCGATATTTGGACAAGTTATATACTCTTGACGGATTACGAAATCTTCATTCGGATCATGTTTTCTATAAGAACCCACAAATCCGCTATCTGCCCCGTCAAAATAATTCATAACGCCTTGAAAAAGAGGAACACCAGCGCGTAGAATAGTAAGCACAACGGGTTGCTTTTTGAATTCAGAACTGGTTTTAGTTCCTAACGGGGTTGTAATATCAACCTTTTTAAAATCAAGCCCTTTGCTTATTTCATAAGCACCAATTTCACCAATACGTTCTAAATTTCTCCTAAACCTAAGACGGTCACTTTGTGTTTTTACACATCTTAATTGGTTTACCCATTCTGTAAGTAATGAATTGGATGCTGACAGGCTTATTACATTTTTCATAGGATAAAATTAATGAAATAATCCTAATTGTCTTAAATTTTTTAAAGACTTCCTGTTAAACAACTTTTGTGTAATGATTTGAATTACTTGATTTAAAAATATTTAGGAAGTTTTTTTTTAATTCATTACATTAATTATAAGTTTTAAATTGGATAATGATGATCCAAATCTTTAATACTTACAAATCATACTGAAGAATATACTAGAGTTCTATAATGAGAATATGATAGGATGCTATGGTATATCTCAAAAATTATTAAAATTTAAATACAGAAAAGAATTGCATTAAAAATTTCTATAGATAAATTTTTATGCTTCCTTTAAATTTATATATTGCGGGAATTTAAATAACATACACACAAGTATATGTCTAAAAAGAAGTTTGAAATAGAAGTTTCGGTGAATGCTTCACCCAGTTTTTTATACAATTATATCGCAACACCATCAGGTCTTTCTGAGTGGTTCGCAGAGAACGTTAATTCAAGAGGTGAGAAGTTCACATTTATTTGGGATGGTGGCTATGAAGACGTTGCCTATTTAGTGAGATCTAAGTACGACGAGTATGTTCGCTATCGTTGGGAATATGATGAGGATACTAAATATTATTTTGAGATTCGTATTCAGGTAGATGAGCTTACCAATGATGTATCTTTGGTAGTTACTGATTTTGCCGAAGACGACGACATAGACGAAGCTAAAGATTTGTGGAGAAGTCAATTAGAAGACTTGAAACACACGATTGGATCATAAAAAAACGCATGAATTCCCGTATTAATTTAAATGGAGAAATCGTTTCTGCCACTACGCAGTTATTCGGTTTTGACCATCCTGTTTTCAATTCTGGTGAAATTTTACAAGAGAAAATTCGTTTATTCGAAGGTTCATTTTTATTTGCTGAGCGTCATTATTTTCATTTAATGGCTCAAATGCGCATGGCCAGAATGCAAATTCCATTGGATTATACGCCATCTTTTTTCTATCAAGAATTAACTAAAATTCAAGAAGATAGCGGATTGCAGAATGCCGAACTTATTTTTAATGTTACCCAAAGTGACATTAAATCAGACTTTTGGGTGAGCATAAAAGAATTACCCAATACATTATTTTTCAACGAAGACTACGAAATAGATTTATATAGAGAGACATATGTTTCGGGGGATTTCCATCAGAGATTGAACTTCTTAAACCCTAGATATAGAATCTTATCAACTTATGCCAAAGAAAATGCCTTAGATGATTTAATTTTATTAAATCAAGAAAAATCTGTCGCACATTCTATGAATGGAAATATTTTTATGATTCAGGGGAATGAGGTTTTTACTTCAAGTTTAGAACAAGGTGCTTTTGACAATGTTTTGAGAGACAGAGTATTGCAAGCATGTATTAGAGCTCCAGAAATTGATGAAATTCATGAAGGTGAAGGATTATTTCCTTTTAAATTAAATAAAGCCGACGAGGTTTTTATTGCTAAAAATGGTCAAGGAATTATAAAGGTAAGTAAACTTCGTAAGAAAGACTATGTTTCTGATGTTACAGAAAGCATTGTTAGTCAACTAATCGCACTGGATTAATTAAGCATTGGATTTTCTGGCATATTAAACCAAAGAAGGTTTTCTCCGCCTAGCTTAATCATTTGCTCTTTCCAAAGTTTGTGATCCCACTCTGCGAATACATCAAAGTTGATGGAATTGTGAACTGACCAGGCGCCATTTTTTATTTCAGTTTCAAGTTGATGTTCAGACCATCCTGAATAGCCAACATAAAACCTAATTTCATTCGCTTTAATATAACCATTGTTTAGCGCATATTTCACATCATCGAAATCTCCTGCCCAATATAAATTGTCTTTTATCGGCTCGCTGTTTTTAATTAAGTCGGGGCGATTATGAATATAGAAAATATTTTCCTCATCCACCGGACCACCTGAATAGACCGTTGAGTCGCTATTGATACCACTTAGAAATACATTTACCGGAATATTTAATGACTTATTTAAAACAAAACCAATGGAGCCACTTTCTTCTGAATGAGTGGTAATAATAACCACAGATCGATGAAAAACATCGGTTAATAGAGAAGGTCGAGCAATTAAAATTGTTCCTCTTTGTATGGTTTGTGTTTGCACTTGTTTGTTTTATCTTTGATAAAGATAAAAAAATATTGTTATGAAACAAGACTTAAGTGATTTTAGGAAGTCTTATGAGAAGTTTGCTTTAAATGATGAAGAGTTATCTGAAAACCCTATAGAGGTTTTCAGAGAATGGTTTGATGCTGCAGTGAATAATAATACCGTCGACGAAGCCAATGCTATGTCGGTGAGCACGATTGGAGTTGATGGTTTTCCTAAAACACGTGTTGTTTTGTTAAAGAGATATACGCACGAAGGTTTTATTTTCTACACTAATTACGAAAGTGAAAAAGGTAAGGCTATTAAAAACAACCCACATGTTTGTCTTTCTTTTTTTTGGCCAGGAATGGAACGTCAGATTATAATTAAAGGTAAAGCCGAAAAGATTGCACCTAATATGTCTGATGGTTATTTTGAATCAAGACCCTTGCTGAGTCAGATAAGTGCTATTGTTTCGCCACAAAGTTCTGTGGTACCGTCGAGAGAATATCTAGAGGAAGCGCAAAAAGATTTAGAAATAGAACTTAAAGGTAAATACCCAGAAAGACCTGCTTATTGGGGTGGATACTTAATTCGTCCACAAAGTATAGAGTTTTGGCAAGGTAGACCCAATAGATTGCATGATAGAATTAGGTATTCCTTAAATCAAGATTATGATTGGATCATAGAACGTCTTGCTCCTTAAATTAATCTCAAAGCAAATTGAACGATTAAGGCAGTGAATATAGCAAAACTGAAGCTTAATAAGGTACCGATGAGTACATATTCTGTAAACTGCCTATTCTTTCCTTGATTTAAATCACCAAATCTAAAAACTGATTTAGCTGTAATTAAAAATCCAACGGCCGACCATTGCCCAATGATTATAAAGGTGAAGACTAGCAATCTTTCGATAATTCCAATATGTTTTCCACCGTTCTTAAGCGATTTTTGTTCGTCTTTTTCATTGGCTTCAGAAATGAAGCAAGACTTCCAATGGCTAGATTTTTTAGGCGTGGGTGTATTTTCTACTTCTTTGGTATAAGGTGATAGTAGGACGCGCATGATGGAGGAGCTTGGCAAGCTTAAGAATATATAACCTAATAAGACTAGAAGAACGCTCGGTTCTATGAGTAGTTCCCAGTTTAAACTAAGGCTGGTGTTGAATGCGACGATTAGAATAGCTAAAATGTGAAATATTTGATCGAGAATAAAACCATAGATTTTGGACGCATCTGAGTTTAAATAAGGCAATAAACTGATTTTAAGAGTATCTATGATAATATGGCTAACAAGCACTATAACCAACGCTAAAGTATAGCTAGGAAGCATGAAACCTATTAATAAAAGCAACAGAGCATGCGTGGCTATGTGTTTCCAAAAACCTGATGATGAGATGCCATATTTAAACTTTGATTTTACCCACGAAGTAGGTTGTAAAACAAAATCTCCAAGAAAATGAGCAATGAGTAATAAGAGTAGAAAATTCATAATTTGGAGTTTATAAGTTCATGGTAATAATTTAAATATTGCTGCAAAGCATGATAATTTGCACGGCTCAATACGCGGCTCACATTAGACTGTGTGGTATTTAGTTTTTTTGATAATTCTTCTTGGCTTGCATTAGGATATAATAATTTGGTGTGTACATATTGAGACATTCCCGTTGTCCACTGCTCGCAAAGAGTATTGTATAAATTAAATCCGGCATTTAAGCCTAAATCTAATTCTTCCCATGCTGTTTTGATGGCTAAATTTTGTGGTAAATCTTCTAATAATCTCCCAGAATTGATATAAGCAGATCCCATATTTTGGGTTACACTTGCTGTTTTTAGGGTTTCGTCGCCGATACCAATAGCAATTCTTATGTCTAATTTACTTAACTGTCGAATGCTTGCCTTTAAGCCGGTAGCAATCTTTAGTGCATTTGCTGGGTTTTCTATACGAAGCTGAATACTATCTCCACGATAGATGCTCCAATCTATTGGACTTTCACCGAATTGATCTAGATTAGGTTCAATAGCTTTTTGCCAATCTTGGTTTTGGGTGGAGTTAATGATATCTGCGGTAATGACTGCAATCATTTGATTTAATTTAAGATAAATATATTACACTTTTAAGTAATATAAAAGCTTTATTACGTTTTTGTGTAATAATATATAATATTACATTAATGTGTAATAAATTAGCATTATTACATTAATGTGTAATAAGATGTTATCTAAGGTTTCAATAGTTAATTATTAGCTTGTAATGCGGTGGTGGTGGTGTATTTAAAGTCATCAATTTAAGGAAATCTTATAAAAGGAAATAAAAAAACCGAATCAATAGATTCGGTTGAATTTTAGAGTTGTAAAAGGTATTATTTACCTCCGTTAACTGCTTTAGAAAGCTCAGAACCTGGCTTAAATTTAGCAACAGTTTTAGCTGCGATTTTAATTTTCTCTTTTGTTTGTGGGTTGATACCTTCACGAGCACTTCTTTTAGAAGTTGAGAAAGAACCGAATCCAACTAAAGAAACTCTACCGTCTTTTTTAGCTAAAGTTTTAGTAATATTATCCGTGAAAGAATCTAAAGCTGCTTTAGCTTGTACTTTAGTGATTCCAGCGTCAGCTGCCATTGCATCGATTAAATCTGATTTGTTCATAATAATAAATATTTTCGTTTAAATTATTGATTGTATGACAAATATAGTATTTCATAGAATATATACAAGAAAATAGGCACTTTTTTTCGCCTGTAATGTTGATAAATAGGCGATTTTGTTAATAAAACCGCCTGAATCATGCATTATTTCGTTCAGATCACCTATTCATCGACTACTTGGGAGCTTTCATCTAAAGGATAGCCATTCATAAAATCCAGCGATTTCATTCTTCTTTTTCCTTCTAATTGAACTTCCTCTAACCAAATAATTCCATCTTGATGTGCAACACCTAACTTATTTTGTTCTTTAAATACTGAATTAGGCACTCTATCATGTTCGATTTTTTCTATGTTAGAACTATAAATTTTAAGCATTTTTTCATTTCCTTGAGTAGAAATCATAGTCCAAGATGCTGGATAAGGACTCATCCCTCGAATTAAATTCTGAATATCTTCTATGGATTTCGTCCAATCAATTCTGCAATCTTCTTTAAAAATCTTAGGAGCAGGCTTTAAACTAGAAGATTCTTTCTGAGGAATTGCCTTCAAACTTTCATCGCCTAAACCTTCAATGGTTTTAATAACCAAGTCAGCTCCTGTGTGCATTAAATTATCATGTAAATTGCCTGCATTATCGGTAGGCAGAATTTCTACTTTTTCTTGTAATAAAATGTTTCCAGTATCAATTTTCTCATCGATCATGAAAGTTGTAACACCCGATTGAGTTTCTCCATTAATGATAGCCCAATTGATAGGAGCAGCACCACGATATTGAGGAAGCAACGAAGCATGTAAATTAAAAGTTCCTAATCTTGGTAGTTTCCAAACTTCCTCAGGTAGCATTCTGAAAGCAACAACAACAGCAATATCTACTTTTAAATCTTCTAAGTTTTGTAAAAAGGATTTAGCTTTCAATTTTGGAGGTTGAAGTAAATTTAAATTATGTTTTTTGGCATATTTAGCTACCGCGGATTCGTGAATTCTTTGTCCGCGTCCCGCTGGTTTGTCCGGAACGGTAACAACACCCACTACCTTGAATTCATTTTTGACAATGCTATCTAATATATGTACCGCAAAATCGGGTGTTCCCATGAACAGTATGCGTAAGTTTGATTTCATATGGAATAAATATCTGGAATTTTAAATTTTATCTTTTCTTCGTCCAACAAGTTTTGAAGTTGGTTTAGTAATATGTTTTTATCAACATAAGCAAATCTTTTATACATCTGTGCCGATGTTTTATTTCCTGAACTTAAAAAGTCAAGAATATCTGAATTACTTAACTTTAGATCAGAGGCTATAGGTGCGCAAATATTGCAGATGCCGCATTTAGGCGTTTTCTTTTCACCAAAATAACGAAGGACCAACTGACTTTTGCATATCGCTTCATCTTCTATAAAATAATACATAGCTTGAAGTCTTTGCCATTTTAACCGTTGAAGATTTTCAAACTTTTTATATAGATTTATTTTAATATAATTATCATCTCTAGGCTCCAAAAAAGAAAGCTTAACAATCGCAGCATCACGATAGAATATTTTGTTGGCATCATGCAGCTCTTTCAATGTCTTCTTCACAAAACCGCTCGAAAGCTTTAATCGCTGAGCAATTTTATATTCATCGATGGGGAGTGGTTCTAAAAATATACCACCAAAATTTCGAGCTAAATAGCTTAAGATTCGCTCCGTAGGTTTTTCTTCATCTTTAATCTCTACATTTTTAATTAAAATCTTAATTAAACTCTGTTGTTGAGACCTTTTAATGTCAATCATCTGCTGCTGAACCAAAAATTGTAAAATCTTCTTGGTTTTTTGCTTAGGCAAATCAAATCGTTCTACGAACTTTCTTTCAGAGAACGGCTTTTGTCCTTGTGCAAGCTCATGGTTAGCAACTTGAAAGTAATTGTATAGCTTATTTATGATTAATAAAAACTCATTCTTTTTTGGTAGGCCGGATCTAAAAGCTTTAAATGCATTTTTTTTATCTTCTTTTCCCACCAAGAGTATACCTTGTGCTTTCTCGCCATCTCGACCGCCACGTCCGACCTCTTGTATATAGGACTCAATACCATCTGGAGCATCAAGATGAAAGACATTGCGCACATTAGGCTTATCGATTCCCATTCCAAATGCATTTGTGCTAACCAAAACCTTAGAAGAGGATTCTATAAATTCACGTTGTTTTCGGTTTTTGTCTTCTGTAGTTAAACGAGCGTGGTAAAAGTCGGCATCGAAACCTTCTTTTTTGAGAAAGCTAGCCAATTCAAATGTGTCTTTTCGTGTACGGCAAAACACAATAGAGGCCCCTGGAAACTGATAAAGTAAATAAACTAAATCTTGATATTTATCTTCTGACTCATGGATGCGATAGGCAAGGTTCTCGCGATATAAGGATCTACGGTAGGCATTCGGATTCTCTAAGTTTAATTCACGAATGATTTCATTCTCAATATAAGGCGTTGCGGTAGCTGTAAGCGCTAGAATTGGTTTACCAGGTAATATTTCTTTAATTGTTTTTAAGGCTAAATAAGACGGTCTAAAATCATGTCCCCATTCAGAGATACAATGTGCTTCATCAATCGCTACATAAGATATTTTTAAGGTTTTAAGTACCGCTTGGAATCTTTGGGACTGAATCCGTTCTGGCGAAACATATAATAACTTAACACCGCCAAAACGGCAGTTGTCTAAAATGATTTCAATGTCAGATTTGGTGATTTCAGAAGAGATTAATTCTGCTTTAATGCCTTTTGATTTTAAGTTTTTTATCTGATCTTTCATCAAAGCAATCAAAGGAGAAACTACCAAGCAAAGACCTTCTTGTAATAAAATAGGAATTTGAAACGTAATCGATTTTCCTCCACCAGTAGGCAATAGCGCAAAGGTATCCTGTCCCTCCAGTACACTTTGTATAATCAAATCCTGGGGTGAAATAAAGTTATCGTAGCCCCAATATTTTTTTAATATTTCTTGTGGTTGAGTCGCCATTAAAACAAAAATACAGTATATACCTTTACCAAGCCATTAATATGATGTTTAACTTGGCATTAAATTAGTAAATGAAATACAAAATATAGAATATGTCAAATCAAGATACAAATACAAATGAAAATTCATCTGAAAGATCTCCAGAAGAATTTTACGCAAGCCTAAAAAGAGAGTTGGATAATGTAACCAGCTTTCCTTCAAATTATACCTACAAATTTATAATTCCTACTGATAATAAGAAGATTGCTGAAATTCAACGTGTTTTTGATAACACACGTCCACAATTTCAAATGAAAGAATCTAAAAATGGGAAGTACACTAGTATTACTGTAGTAGTTTATGCTTTAGATTCAGATCAAGTGATTCACTTTTACAAAGAGGTTTCTCAAGTAGAAAACGTAATTATGCTATAATTTTATTGATGCAACCAGTGAACGAGCATAACACAACTCAAAGCAGCTGTTTCGGTTCGCATGCGCTGATCACCAAGCGAGATAGGAGTGTAGCCATGTTCTATAGCTAACTGCACTTCCTCTTTAGAGAAATCACCTTCGGGGCCAATCAAAAATTGGTAAGAACTTTTTAAAGTAATGACATCCTTAATAGGTTTTTGTTCTATGTCTTTGTGGCAATGCGCAATAAACTTTTGACCAGGGGTGTCATTATTTGTTTTTAAGAAGTTTTTGAAGTTAACTAAATCATCAATTTTAGGTTGCTCTGCTTTCAAAGATTGTTTCATGGCCGCAATACCAATTTTATTCAATCTTTCATGATTTATTTTTCTTCGCTCAGAGTTGAAAGTAATAATCGGGTAATAGGCATCTAAGCCAATTTCAATCCCTTTTTCTAAAAAAAATTCAATGCGATCGATTTGTTTAGTGGGCGCAACTGCCATTTCAATTTTGTATTCTCGTTTTTGACGATTGGGAATTGATTCTAAATTTCCAATAAGCGCAGATTTGTTTTCTAAGGATTCAATTTTACCTTTAAAGATATCACCAGTACCATTGGTAACATAAACATTGTCGCCTTGTTTCATCCTCAACACACGAATCATATGGTGAGATTCGGTAGGAGATAGGAGCGCTTTGTTGTTTTCGATATGTCCGATAAATAAAACCATATTTATAATTTAAATCGTGCTTGTGACTTGGAAGTTATTTGTCCAAATTGTTTATTTTCATATTTGATTTTTCCCACAATGGCAATCATAGCTGCGTTGTCAGTTGTGTATTCAAATTTTGGGATAAAAACTTTGTAGCCATCCTGAGTCTTTAGTTTAAGCTTTTCTCTTAACTCAGAATTCGCAGAAACACCACCTGCTAGAGCTAAACTTTTAATCTCTAAATCTTCAGCGGCTAAATAGAGCTTCTCTAAACACATATCAGTAATTGTGTGTTGCACAGAAGCGCATAAATCATTCAAGTTTTCTTCTATAAACTTAGGATTCTTTTGCTGTTGTTGGTTTAAGAAGTTCATAACTCCTGTTTTCAAACCACTAAAGCTATAATCATAAGCATCTACCTTAGGTTTAGTGAATTTAAATGCATTTGGATTTCCTTCTTTAGCTAAATGATCGATTTCTGGTCCAGCAGGATATTTAAGCCCCATAATTTTACCAATTTTGTCAAAAGCTTCACCAGCGGCGTCATCCCTAGTTTCGCCAATAACTTCTAACTCCGTATAACTTTTAACTAAAACAACTTGGGTATGCCCACCACTTACAGTCAAACACAAAAAAGGAAACTCTGGAGCTTCATCATTTGCATCCTGAATAAAATGAGCGAAAATGTGGGCTTGCATATGATTTACCTCTATTAGAGGTACATCCAATGCAATGGCTAAAGATTTTGCAAAACTACTCCCGACTAAAAGAGAGCCTAATAATCCAGGTCCAATGGTGTATGCTATTGCATCCAAGTCTTTTTGTCGTATTTTAGCCTCCGAAATAGCTGTTTGAATGACTGGTACAATATTTTGCTGATGAGCGCGCGAGGCCAATTCTGGCACAACTCCACCATATTTTTGGTGTACTTTTTGACTCGCTATTACATTAGACAATATAGTTGTACCCTGAATTACAGCGGCTGATGTGTCGTCGCAAGAGGATTCGATTCCAAGTATGATCGGTGATTTCATTAGATGCAAAAGTAAAAAGAATATTAAACTAAAAGACTATACCACTTTTTGAAAACGATATTACGCATATTTTATATTTTAATCCTGTTAATAGTCTTGCTATTGGCCGCAGCTTTTATTGCGATACAGACACCAAGTGTTCAAAGCTATATTACACAAAAGGTATTGACGTCACTAAATGAGCAATTCGGGACCTCAATTGAAGTTGGAGGAGTGGATATTGACTTTTGGGGAGACATTAATTTATATGATGTTAAGGCTAAGGATCATAGAGATTTAGATTTTATAAAAATCCCAAAACTTACAGCTGATATTAGTTTGTGGAGAATCTATAGAAACTCAAGTGATATCCGAGTAAAGAAACTCGACCTTGAGAATGCACATATTCAAGTGAAGACTTATGAGGGAGATAGTATTTCAAATTTCA